>JAAYNU010000087.1 GCA_012520695.1 Erysipelothrix sp. | reverse complement strand
GAAATGAGTTTACGAATAAACGACGAGATTGAGTAATCTCAAAGAACATACTCGTTTCATCAATCGTAATTGAATGATTCACAATATCAGGACCTGATTGTTGGGAGTGATCAAGCGCATCTTTATTGTCTAAATAGTCTAAATCTTGGTACAGTGTTCCACCATGATACACATTGAGGATTTGAAAACCCCTGCAGATTCCTAAAATTGGAATCGTTCTATCCTTCGCAAATTCTATTAATTTCATATCAAAACTATCGCGCTCAGTAAATGTTTCTCCTAATTTCCGAAGCGGATTTTCACCATACATTTGTGGAGCAACATCGTGTCCACCCGATAAAATCAGACCATCGAGCTTGGAAACAAGATCTTTGATCACCGCTTCATCCTCCACTACGGGAAGAATTACAGGTGTTCCCCCTGCTTTCAGGATTGCGTGAATATAATCTTCATTAACATACGCTCGTTTATACCCTGCAAATACCCCTGTTTGATCCTTAATAATACTTCCAGATATTCCAATAAGTGCCATACTATCAATCTCCTTTGGAACATTCTACCATAAGTCGGGGTTACATTGTTATATTACAGACAAAATACGTGATAACCAAAAGAAAACGACCCGTATCAAAGTCGTTATACAATCTTATCGATAATAAAGCGTAATTTCTCCCCTTCAGGGAGAATGCCTTCGTGATCAAAGTCATTGATGACTTTGACATTGTATCCAAGATCTTCGTATCCCTTAATCAGGATTTGAGGATCAAAGACCCATTGTGTTACAGAATCAAAAGTTCCGTCTAAGAAGTTGATCAGGTGAATGAGATACTCTTCATCTTCAACACTGATCTGATAGGCGTAATCAAACTCTTCAGTTGAACCTTCTTCGTAGAAATCATCCGCAAATTCTTTTAATCGGTATGGATGATGTGCATCAAGAATGATGTGGTCTGATAGTTTGATTGAATTATTGACGAATGCATTTAATTCTGATTCATCCATTAAATAGTTCAAACTATCGCCAATACATACGAGATTGTCGTATTTTCTTACATCCGTATACGTTGTGAAGTCACCCTTAATTAAGCGACCTTGTAATTCAGGATACTTAATTAAAGCTTGGTCAAGCATCGTTTGATCGATATCAAGCCCGATGGCACTATCGCTTAACTGCACAAGGACATCCCCTGTACCGCATGCGAATTCAAGGATACTTCCCTCAACAAGGTTCTCTTTTACAAAATTTGTGTAGGCTTCGATGCCTTTTGGATCAGCAAAAAGACGATCATAGTACGCGATCATCAATATAATCCTGATACAGTTTCTCTAAGTTGTAGCGCTCACGCTCTTCAGTAATGAAGATGTGTACAATAACATCAATCGCATCAATTAAAACCCATGATGCATCGTTTTGACGTTCTTGAATCTTAATCTTGCCGCCTGCTTTAATAATTGCTTCTTCAACATCCGTGCTCAATGCTTGGACTTGTCGTAAGCTTGGTGCATCGCACACAATAAAAGCATCTACAAGTGGGTTTGAGTTCTTGAAGTCGATAACAACAATGTCGTTCGCCTTCTTTTCATCTAAAGTATTCGTAATTAGTTCAATTAAATTCGTCATTATTCATTCTCTTTTCTATTAAATGCTTGGTTTGCCTCTTTTACGGCTTTGAAACCCTCATTTAAATTGTTCATTGATAAATCGATAAAAGGTGAGCTATCATAATTTCGTCCTAATTCACATTTATCAGCGATAAAAAGAATTTGAGCAATCTTATTGGTAGCTGTTCCCGACACATGATTCTCTATGGCTTTTAGAACTTGTTTATCAAAGACATAATAGGACTTTGATAATAAGGACTTCGCCGCAAAGGCATGATCAAATGCTTTTGGATACTGTGTGTTAAAGAAAATCGCATCATCTGTGTTCTCTTTACAGTAATCGTGAAACATCGCTGCTAGATATACACGTTTTAAACTCACATTGTGGCACTCTGCCAGCTGTAAAGCAAGCGAGGTGACACGGACTGTGTGATCAAAGCGTTCAGATGAGAGACGATGTTGTAACATGTCCTCAAGATACAATCCCTCACTCATCATGTAATTCAATACTGAGCGATGTGTTTTTAAGGATGTTCCATTACGAATTTCTGTTGACGAAACATCGATTAAGTCCCCACTCAATTTTGGATATTTATGAGTGTTCTCATCTCTTTGGTAAACCACAATCTGGACAAGCGCATCAAATTCCTTGAAACGATGCCATTCATGAAGTTTTGGTATTTGATCGGATCCGATTAACCATTCAAACCGAATGTCTGGATACTTCTTTTGTAGTACTTCCACAGTATTAATCGCATACGATGGCGTTGGTAGTGTTTCATCAATACGGCATGCTTTAAATTTCGGATAATGTGGTTTAATCATCATCTCCACCATTTTATAGCGCGCATCAAACGAAGTACCCTTCTCTTTAAATGGGCTTGTTTGGTTTAATACAAACCAAACTTCATCCGCATTCCTTTGAATGAGTGCTTGTTGAGCGATTTTCATATGACCCCAGTGAATGGGATCAAAGCTGCCGCCAAATAAAACAACTGTTTTCATTAGACCTTAATACGTCCTTTAGGATTATAACGGTAGAATACTGCCACACGCCCAACCTTCATGACTAAATCACACGCAAAACGATCTTCAAATGCCTCAATGACATCTGAAATCTTTGTTTCTGATGCTTGTTGGATGGTAACTTTTACTAAGTTATGTGAATTCAATGCAATATCGAATGTCTCATAGACCGTTTCAGTTAATCCGTTTTTTCCGATGAACACGAGTGTTGGCTCATGATGTGAGAGTCCTCGTAGTTCTTTAATTTGATCTTTCGTTAACATTATATCATTGCCTTTCTGTAGACGAGCTCAGCAGCTTCATCCATATATGTTTCTACTTCAATACAATCCCCTTGAATCGTCACAAAACCGATATCAAAGATTTCAATGTCCATTGCCTTTAAATCATGTGGCCATGTTCGTTTACGGTATTTTGGATTCTCAATCATTAAGTCATGATCAAGCGCAAGGTTTGCTTCCATGCGATCCGGTTTAACGCGTTTGAGTGCCGTCGGTATGTAAGAAATCACGTTCACTGTTTTCTTTGGTGTAATTGTGATTGCCCCAATATTACCGATAATCAATGTTTGTTTTTCATACAATTGAAATACCACGGGCTTAATTTCTTTTTGCGGTGACAACAATACTAAGGCCTCATCCGATAGTTTATCAGATAAGATCGTTTCAGTACTGAGTCCTGGTGTATCATAAACATCGTAAAACTCATTTTCGATGTGCATGACATCAGCCGTTGTCGAAGCAACAGGTGACACTGAGAGATCATCTTGCCCTAAAAGCTTGTTGAGGACAGAACTCTTACCTGCATTCACACAACCCACAAATGCACATGGTGCATCTTCAAGGTATGGAATGAGCGGTTTAAGGCTGTCTTTTTTCAGTGCTGATACGAAAAGAATTTCGCTTAAGGATATATCAGTTCCTTTTAATGCTTGCATGATGGATTGCGTTAATTTACCATTACTCATTGTTTTTGAGAGTAAATCACGCTTGTTCACAACCAATACAACATCTTTGTGTCTTAAGGTTCTAATTAATCCAGGGTGTAAGCTTTGGTTTAAGTGCATGATATCAAGCACCCAAATCACATGACCCTTAAATCCTTCAATAAAAGCAAGTGTATCTCCATCGTTTACTTTCGCTTTAACGCGTTTAAAATCACGATAATGACGCAGTCTAAAGCATGATTGGCAGTAATCGTTTGATAGATCTTTCGCAAAACCACGTAAAGCTTCGTTTTCAGTTTGCAGCACAGAGCCACAACCAAGGCATTGTTTCATAACAGTCCAACTTTCTAAGAAATGAAAGTCTGAGATTGCTCTCAGACTTAGTATGTTTATTATACCTTTTTACAGGTCAAATTTCAAAGGTTGCTCCTCAATAACAACAGGATTTTTCACTTTGGGAACTTCGAGTCGTTTTTCAACAACCACAAAGTCACTTTCATCCAAGACATTTGAGAAGGATTGATCACTGGTCATTAAAGGAATATCCTTAACATTCAGTAAAATCATTTTCTCATTATAGAGTTCAATAACATCTTGAATATTGTAAGCACCCACATACATCACAAAGTTAGGATTTGATTTGATTTCTCGCATCATACTACTTCCCTGTGTTGCGCGGTTGTTTACAAGAATATCATCTTGTTTCATGCGTTTGAATTGTGATTTCTCACTGATGAATACAACATCACTCTCATCTGAGAGAATTGCGGAACTCACAACATAGTCATGTTTCTTCAGTTTAATCGCAATCACACCCTTGGCACGAACACCAATTTGAGTAATATCATTCAATTCTAAGCGAATCACATTACCCATGTGCGTTACAATCAGAATATCATCGTCTTGTTTTGAAATATGAGCACCTACGAGGCGATCATCCTTCGAAAGATTCATGATATCGTACATGCGGTTGTAGCGTTTAACTTCTAAATCAATAACTGCAGTCTTTTTAATCATTCCTAAACGACTTGTTGTAACGATATCTCGATACGTATCAAAGTCTTTAATGATGAATGCGGAGACAATTTCTTCAGTCGGTTCAAACTTAACGTATTGATTTAAGTGAGATCCAACATCACGCCAACGCGCTTCTTCAATGTTATGAACAAGCATCATCCCGTAACGACCTAGGTTTGAAATAAATACAAGGTAATCCGTTGATTCAGCTTCAGCAGCAAAGATTGGTTTATCATCATCTTTAAGACCAATGACGTCTTTTTGGCTCGATCCATACGATCTTAAGGATACTTTCTTCAGATAACCATCTTTAGAGAGTGTTACCATCACATCTTCTTTAGTAAGTAGTGACAATACATCAACTTCAAGATCTGAAATCTCATCTTCAATGACACTGCGACGCGGTGAAATGAAGTCCGTATTGATTTCATTAAACTCTTGCACTAATACTGTGTGTAACATCGCTTTGTTTTTTATAATCGATTCAAGATAGTCTAATTCGTTGGATAGTTCAGCGAATTCGTTACGAAGTGCAACAATATCCGTTGACGATAAGCGATACAGTTGTAAGTCTACAATGGCACTGGCTTGTTCTGTTGTGAAGCCGAATTCCTTCATAATGTTGTCGCGTGAATTTCCACGGTTACTTGAAGCTCTAATAATCGCAATGATTTCATCAAGGATGGACGTTGCTTTCATCAGCCCTTCAATTAAATGAAGTCTTTTTTCTCTTTGTGCGAATCGGAACTTCGATCGTGAAAGGACCACTTCTTCCCTAAACGCAATATAAGCGTCTAGGATTTCCATGACACCACAGACCTTCGGTCTTTGATTCACAATCGCAACCATGTTCGCATTGTAATAGACTTGAAGTTCAGTATGTTTATAGAATAGATTTAAAATACTTTGAGCATCCGCATCGCGCTTGCAATCAATCACAATACGAAGACCATTACGGTCAGATTCATCACGGACATCCATGACATCACCAAAACCTTCAGTTGCTTTCGCAAAACGAAGTTCATCAATCTTACGAACAACGTTGGATTTAATGACTTCATATGGTAATTCAGTGATGACGATTTGCTTCATACTCTTATTTTGAACAATGTCTGCTTTCGCTTGAACAACAATGCGTCCGCGACCTGTTTTAAGAATGTCTTCAATACCTTCTTTGGACTGAATAATGGCTCCCGTTGGGAAGTCTGGTCCTTTAATTAGTTGCATAATTTCTTCAACTGAGCATGATGGATTGTGCAAACGATAAATCGTTGCCTGTAATATCTCATTTAAGTTGAACGGTGGAATGTTTGTCGCATACCCTGCCGCAATCCCCGTTGCACCGTTTACCAAAAGGTTTGGATAACGAGCAGGTAGTACAGATGGTTCGGTTGTCATGTCATCAAAGTTTAAGACAAATGGCACGACTTCTTCATCAATATTATCGAGTAAGCGGTGTGATAGTTTAGAGATTCTGGCCTCAGTATATCGCATCGCAGCGGCTGGATCATCATCAATCGAACCGTTGTTCCCTTGCATATCAATCAGGGGCATGTTCATTTTCCATGATTGTGATAAACGCACCATCGCATCATAAACAGAACTATCACCGTGAGGGTGGTAGTTACCAATTACAAGACCGACTGTTTTAGCCGATTTACGATATGGTTTATCGAAAAAGTTTTTATCGTGATACATTGCGTAGAGAATGCGTCGCTGAACTGGCTTGAGTCCATCTCTCACATCGGGGAGCGCACGCTCTTGAATGATATATTTTGAATAGCGTCCAAAACGCTCACCAACAATATCCTCAAGTGGTTGCTCTATGATTGGTTCATGAGACATGGTCTTCCTCCTCTAGGGTAAAGGCAACGTTTTGTTCAATCCAGTCACGGCGAACATCAACCTTATCTCCCATTAATACTGATACACGACGGTCCGCCGCAAGTAGATCATCAATTCTTACTTGAATCATGGATCTTTGTTCAGGATCCATGGTTGTTTCCCATAACTGGTCTGCGTTCATTTCACCAAGACCCTTATAGCGTTGAAGTTCAAGTTTACCGTATTTCTCACGGTATTCATCAAGTTCTTCTTCGGTATAGCAGTAGAACTGTTCTTTACCTGCACGAATTCGATACAGTGGTGGTTGAGCAATGTAAACATAACCCGCTTCCACTAGAGGTCGCATGTGTCTGAAGAAGAACGTCAATAAAAGAACCTGAATATGCGCTCCATCAGTGTCCGCATCGGTCATGATGATGATTTTATTGTAGTTACAATCTTTTAATTCGAAGTCTTTTCCAACACCCGCACCCACACAGTGAATGATGGTATTCAATTCTTCATTTTTCAAAATGTCTTCAAACTTCGCTTTTTGAGTGTTCAAGACTTTACCTCGTAAAGGTAAGATGGCCTGAAACTTAGAGTCACGACCCTGTTTCGCTGAACCACCCGCTGAATCACCCTCCACAAGGAAAAGTTCATTTTTATTCTTATTACGCGTTTGGGCATCCGCTAGTTTACCACTGAGTAAGCGTTCAACTCGGTTTCTCTTACCGTTACGTGCATTCTCTCTCGCTTTACGTGCCGCAAGGCGCGCTTGAGAAGCACGTTGAATCTTCGATATAATCTTGACTGCTTCTTCATGATGCGTATCAAGGTAGTATGGGAGTTGATCTGAAATGATCGTATCCACAACTTGACGTGCAATCGGTGTACCTAACTTCCCTTTTGTTTGTCCTTCGAATTGAAGTAAATTCTCAGGAATTGAGACACTTAAAATCACAGACAATCCTTCGCGGATATCTGCTCCTTCAAAGTTCTTTTCCTTTTCTTTTAATAAATTATGTTTACGAGCGTATTCGTTCATCACTTTTGTGAAGCCTGAACGGAATCCTGCTACGTGAGTTCCGCCATCGTGAGTTCTAACTAAGTTTACGTATGAATACGTGTCTTCGTTATACCCTTCATTATATTGCATCGCAATTTTAGCTTCGATGCCACCGGACTCACCATCAACGATGATGGTTTCGTTTAATACAGTTTGGTCTTCATGAATGTAGTTCATAAACTCCTGAAGTCCATCTTCATAGAAGTATTCTTTTACTAGGTCTACGCGCTCATCTTTAACGATGAATCGAATACCTTGTAGAAGGAATGCGGATTCTTGGATGCGATCACAAATTGTGTCGATGCTGAATTTCGCATTCTTGAAAATGGATTCATCCGCAGTAAAACGCACCAATGATCCTGGTGTTTCTTTAATTGCGAGTTTTTCTAATCCGCCGACCGGGTGTCCCCCATCTTTGAAACTCATCTTATATGCTGCATCTTTTCGATAAACAGTGGCTTCGAGTGATGTACTCAATGCGTTTACGACTGAGGCTCCAACTCCGTGAAGTCCTCCTGATGTCTTATACCCGCCTTCTTCGGAAAATTTTCCTCCAGCGTGTAAGATGGTGAATATTACTTGCAGTGCGCTTACGCCACTTGCATGCATTTCTGTTGGCATTCCACGTCCCTCATCTCGGACGCTGAGGGTTGTATCATTCTCAATTGTTAGTGTGATCGTTTGACCATGACCATTTAGGGCTTCATCAATGGCGTTATCCATGATTTCCCATACTAAGTGATGGAGTCCACGCTGATCAGTCGACCCGATATACATTCCTGGTCTTTTACGTACCGCATCGAGTCCCTCAAGGATCTGAATGGACGACGCGGAGTAGTCTTTTGTACTCATTTGCTAAAACTCCTCTCTAGAGTATTATACACGAAATTTAGTTTACCATTTAATTCAAGCTTAAACAATCTCATTTTTCTATTATCTCATAGAATAACGTGGTAAAATAGAAGCGAGGTGGAAAAATATGTTAAATAACGTATTAGCGAGCATCATCGGCTATTTAATTGGTTCGATACCCTTTGCTCTTGTAATTGGTAAGCTGTTTTATAAAATCGATGTAAGAGAACACGGTTCTGGTAACCTTGGTGGATCAAACACCGGTCGAACATTGGGCGCAAAAGCAGGCATTATTGTTTCTGTACTGGATGTTCTAAAAGCGACTATCGCAATGACACTTACGCATTTCATTATGCCTGACGCAATCGTCTATGCTGGTTTCTTTGCAACGTTGGGACATTGTTTCCCGATCTTCGCGAATTTCAAAGGTGGTAAAGCAGTTTCAACTGCATTTGGTTTCTTGTTAGGTATTTCAATCTTCATTACACATCAACCCCTAACAGACTTCATTCTACCGCTCATCAGTTTTTTCATATTATTATATATCACTAAAATGGTTGCTCTATCATCAATGCTCGCACTCTTAATTGCGACGCTCGGTTTATGGATAACTCAAGGTGCTACATTGGTACCCATTACGTTCACCATCATCACACTTATTGTGATCTGGCGTCATCGTAGTAACATCAAACGAATTATCAATAAGACTGAACGAAAAATTACATGGATGTAGGCGAAGGCCTGCATCTTTTTATAAGGAGACATAAATTATGATTGAACTAAAAAACATTAATAAATCTTACGACGGAAAAAAGAATGCTGTTGATGAATTAAACATCACGATTGAACCTGGACAAATAGTTGGCTTCATAGGACCCAACGGTGCTGGAAAAACAACGACACTTCGCATGCTTACAGGCCTCTTAACACCGGACAGCGGATCAGTTACCATTAACGGTATTGATATCGCTACGAATCCAATCAAAGCGAAACAACAATTCGGTTTCGTGAGTGATGATCCCAATGCTTTCCTAAAACTAAAAGGCCTTGAGTATCTCAATTTTATTGCGGACATCTATGGTGTGAACTCAGAAGATCGTTTGGAGCGCATCCAGCGCTATACCAAGCTATTAGACATTGACCATGCTCTCAATAATAAAATTAACTCTTATTCACATGGGATGAGACAAAAGATCATGGTCATAGCGCAATTGATTCACAATCCCAATCTATTGATCTTAGATGAACCCCTAACGGGACTTGATCCCCAGTCATCCTTCGCATTGAAGGAATTGATGAAAGATCGTGCTAAGGACAATAAATCCGTATTCTTCTCAACCCACGTATTAGAGGTTGCTGAGAAGCTCTGTGATCAAATTATCATCATCAACCACGGTAAAGTACTATACACAGGAACTCTCAGTAATTTGAAATCACAATACAATGATCTTTCTCTTGAAGAAATCTTCTTAGAGGTTACGAAATGAGTCGCATTTTAACCCTAACGAAGACGATGATTAAATCTCAGGATAATTCAATGCTTCCTGAGAAGAATAAGAAGACAATGATTGGACTACTCATCTTTGTTTATCTCTATTTAGGGAGCTTAGTTGGATTCTTCTCATACTATGTCATTGACATGCTCAATGCCATGTCGCAATCACAAATGAGCTTCTATCTCCTCTTTACAGCGATTAGTCTTTATCTTATTGTCATGAGTTTCATACTCGTTCCAAGTATTTATTATTTCTCAAAGGACATCCAGCGCTACTTAGTGCTTCCAATCAGTGTCCGTGAGTTTATGCTTGCGCGTTTACTGAATACACTGTATACACTTTATATCTCATTGGGACTCATCTATATCCCATTCATCATTGCGTATTTTGCAATTACAGGTTTTTCTTTTAATTTACTAATTGCATTTATCATCGCTGGATTATTTATTCCTTTAATACCTATGGTGATTTCATTGACTGTAGTTGTGATTGTATTTAAATTCGTTCCTTTGTTTAGAAATAAAAACTTATTTACTTATATTTCAACCCTGTTCATCTTAGCCATCACAATGGTAACGAGCATGATGGGTTCCAGTAACATGGATCCTGATGCAATGATTGAAAGCCTCATCGAGGGCATTCAAACTGGTACAAACACACTTGTGAATGTAATGAGTACATCACTTCCTCACTTACGATTTTTTATCGATGGCGTTGCGAATTTAAACTTCGTATCCTTACTCATCGGGATCCTTGTATCTCTCGCATTCGTTGCGATCGCTATCTTACTGATTGAAAACCTCTATGTCAAGAGCGCTCTAAGCATTCAAGAAGAGTCTGGATCAAGAAAAAAACTGAGTGACAAAGAGCTTGTAAATCGCTCTCGTTCAAACAGTCTCGTCGTTACTTTAATGAAAAACGACTTCAAAAATATCATGCGAACACCTATATTTGCACTCAATTACTTTATCATGCTTCTAATCTTACCGATTATGATCTTTCTACCGCTTTTCACTTCACCTGACATCCTTACGGATTTGGGACCGATTATTGCTCAGATTAAAGAACTTATCACAGCACTTAGTATCGTTGACGGTATGATTATCGCATTATGCGGTACATTTCTTGTGTCCTTTGCCTTTGGTTCTTTGGGAATGGTTGCTTCAACCGCAATATCTCGCGAAGGCAAAGCAATGAGTGAATACAAAATCATGCCGATCAACTTAATTACCTTGGTCAATGCGAAGTTAATTTTAAGTGTTATTTGTATGTCCCTTCCTTTATTCTTTGTGATCATCATTGCGGGAGTTCTACTTCGATTGAATCCATTGATTGTATTACTTGCTTTTGTCTCGATGTTAATTGGTAGTTTGTGTTCAAACATCTTCAACATCTATCTTGATGTCTATAAGCCAAAACTCAATTGGACTATTGATCAAGAAGCAGTGAAACAAAACATGCTCGCGATGGTTCCAATGTTCTCAATCATGGCGATCATTGGCGTGATTGTGATTTCAGCACTAAACTTTGGTGTCATAATTGTACTTATGAGTTCTACACTCATCATTGTGGCCATCAGTGCCCTCTTGTATGTTTCAATCACTAAAATGTGTCAAACGCGACTTCCTCGTTTAATCGGATAAAAGCCCCTTCAAAAGGGGCTTTTGATATCTCGAACACTCAAGACTAGTAAGCTTGGTAGTTTCGGCATAAAACACGTTGTCTTCGGTGGTAAGATGACGTTTTCTTTCGCAAGTGTGATAAATTCATCCACACTTACAGGCTGTGTCTTAAACACGACCTCGCCTGGCTTTGCGATATAATCAGACATCTCATATCGTAGGTTGTTTGAATTATACTCACCAAAGGCTTGAGAAATAATCTGTGTATGAAGTAGATAGGTATCGTAATTTGAAAATCGGTCTAAAAGTTCAACTAAGACAGACTCACCATTGTACTCAATAAGTACGTGTCCTTGCAGAGCTTCTCTTCCACTTTGGATAGTGTGCCCCTCTTTAATGAGATATTCAATACACTCATCAAATGGTTTTAAACTCTGAT
>JAAYNU010000086.1 GCA_012520695.1 Erysipelothrix sp. | reverse complement strand
CTCCTAATGGCATCCAAATTCCGATGAAAACTGTATAGATAATCATTCCACCATGAATACCAAATAACCAGAGTACTTGCATCGCTAATATAGCAACGAAGAGGACTGGGAAACTAGTCCCCAATGCAGTTAATGGTTTCGCAATGAATGAAAAAATCATTGTATGAACATCGCCCATTACAGTTTGCATGAAAATGAAGCGCACTGCTAACATGATAAACATAATAACAAATGAAGGTACTAAACTAGAGAATGATTTCGTTACTATTGGTGGAACACCGTTCGGCATTTTAATTACCCAACCATTTGTTTGAAACTTCACATAGATAGTACTTACAAATAGAGCATCAATGAATGCTATGAAGAGACCGGGAGCCCCCTAATCAACGAGTTCCAATGAAGGACATTGCTGTTTCAGCCGATGACTTACCTGCAAGTTGTGACGCAAGATAAATCGTCTCAATATTTGGAAGCTCTAGATTAAAGTGCTTTTCCATCCACTGAACAATCTCACTCGCAACTCTAAGAAAGACATCACTGATTTCTTGTTGGCCTTGAGTCATCTCATTAATGAAGTTACCTTGCTTCGAGCGAAACAAGAGAACCCTTAAATGATCCACAATGGAAACAAAGGACTTTTGACTGATGTTGAGATGTTCTTTATCAAACTCAGTTTTAAGAAATTCTTCCAATGCACTGACATCAAGTTCTTGAGTAAACTTGAAATAATTCTTCGTAACCGATGTATAACCTTGTGAGTTCACAACATAACGCGATACTGTTTTGCGCAAAGCGTGTTCATTCCCATTCCGCTTTACACCATAATGTGATTTTGATTCCAAAGTGAGACCCAAATTTTGTTCAACGATATAATCCTTCAAGGCATCAAGGTCATTTAATGCTGTATTTCGACTGACACCCAGAAGATCCGCAATCTTTTGTACTGTAAAGTAATCATTTTGTTGAAGTAAGAAATAGAGTATTCGAGGAATGCGCATTTGTGCACCTCCAATATAATCATAATCATCGTCTTCTTCACGATAGGCATAATATTTAGCCTGGTCGAGAATTCTCAATGAATAACCTTGGTTTCTTAATGTATCAACATCGAAACCATGTTGTTTACCATCTGTTTTAAGTTCAGTTAAAACCGTTCGAATCGAACGTGATGATAAATTCAGTTCCTGTTCCAAGCGTGCCATTGGCACGATGCGGTCCAGACTCAACAGATCCAACAAAAGTTTTCTTTGCATTTTGCACCTCGCGATGGTTAGAACGTATGTTCAACCACAGCTGTACGACTTATCGCCTCGAGAACTGACAAATCTTACACTTAAAGTATATGTGAATACAGTGTGATAGAACAGTCAAACATTCTCCGTTTGAAGTGGAAATTAGTATTACTCAACTTCTCCCCACATAAATTTATTCTATCATTGTTTAGAAGTGAATCATCAAAAAACCCTTTAGATAAAGGATTTTTTGATGATTATAATTATTCTATAGAGCAATTATCAATTTCATAACATGTATGAATACTTTTGTGACATCAGATTTAACGTCATTTTTTTACAATCTTTATAATTCTAGATATCCAGTAGTCAAAAAAAAGACCCATCGCTGAGTCTTCCTTAACTTAATGAATATGTCCTTCGTGACCTGAATCCACGCTTGCTGTTGTAGTACCAGCCTGCGCTTTCTTCAAGCAAATCTTACAGATTTCTTCAATACTCTTTTCTGCATACGCAGTTTCAACTTTACCATCAAAGATTTCAGTTGTCTTATCCGTATTGATTGTATAACAATCATCATACAGGTGATAAACACGACCAAACTTAGTCCAGTAAACTTGGTTCTCTCCCATTAATGATTCCACAAGACTTGTTTCCTGTGTATACTTCTCAATTGAAGCAGGATTTAAGTCGATTCCAAATGCAGCTACGAACGCAAGTGCGACAATCGCAACACCCGAAGCGATTCCCTTTTGTTTCTTATCTAAGTCTTTATTGCTGAGCAATAATACAATAATTGGTAAGAATGCGATCATTGCAATGATTACACCCAATTGATTTTGAACAAAGAATCGAACTTTATCTTTTTCAGATGCTGGATCAAGTCGGTTTGACTGTTTCCATAACAAGATTCCCCCAATCGCAAACAATGCGTCAACTACCAATAGAATAATGATCAGTGTTAAGTTAATTGGTACTTTCTTCAACTGAAGAATTGCGAATATTTCAATTCCAATTGCTATTGCCCAAAGAACCGCTGCAATAATTCGATTCGTTGTTGCTTTTTTCTTATTTTTCTCAGTAGGAACAAACACTTTTTCATTCTTCACATCTGTTTCAGATGATTCAACTCTTGTTACTTTTTTCTTAGTCACGATACCCCTCCTTATTTATCCATATCTTACCATAGACCCTATCTATGCACCATTATTATAATAAAATAAAATCCATCCCGAAGGATGGACATATTATCTGTCGCCGTTGAAGATTGAATTCTTCACTACAACATAATCAACTTTTCTAATCGCTTCAAGATCTTTTCCACCGGAATAAGAAATTGAAGACTGTAGATCTTGTTTCATTTCAATAAGTGTATTTTCGATTGGACCCTTATGAGGTACAACGATACGCTTACCTTCAACATTTCGATGTTCACCCTTTTGGTAAGCAGAAGCAGAACCGAAGTATTCTTTATAAAGAACACCATCTTCTTCAATCAACTCACCTGGAGATTCATCATGACCCGCAAATAGAGATCCAATCATAACCATTGAAGCACCAAAGCGAATTGATTTCGCGATGTCACCATTATGACGAATTCCACCATCAGCAATTAATGGTTTACGAGCAGCTTTAGCACACCAGTGAAGTGCAGCTAACTGCCATCCACCTGTACCAAAACCAGTTTTAAGTTTTGTAGTACATACTTTACCAGGACCAACGCCAACTTTAGTTGCATCAGCACCCGCATTTTCAAGTTCACGAACCGCTTCAGGAGTTGCGACATTTCCCGCAATCACAAAAGATTCTGGTAAGTGTTCTTTAATGTGTTTAATCATTCTAATGACTTGATCTGAATGCCCATGAGCAATATCAATGGTAATGTATTCAGGAACAAGATTATCTTTTTTTAATTGTTCAATGAAGTCATATTCACTTTCCTTAATCCCAACTGAGATTGAAGCAAATAACCCTCTTGCGTTCATGTCTTTAATAAAGCCAACACGACGCTCTTCTTCAAATCGATGCATAACATAAAAGTAATTATGCTCCGCAAGCCAAATGGATAATTCCTCATCCAAAACTGTTTGCATGTTTGCTGGTACAACAGGCATGTCAAAGGTGCGATTACCAAATGTCACACTTGTGTCACATTCTGAACGACTTTTCACGATACATTTATTCGGTATTAACTGAATATCTTCATAATCAAATATCTTCATATAGCCTCCTCATGATAAAACGCATACAGCGCATTTTTTGGCACATTGTGACGCTTCGCAACAACTGAGATAGCCCGAGATACTGAAACCCCTGCATCGCATTCCTTACGAACCTCTTCAACCAAATCAGAGAAATTGACTTCTTTTTCTTCTCTGTCCTGATCAACCACTAGAACGAACTCACCTTTTAAAGTTCCTAAGTTCTCAATGACCTCGGAAACACTCCCACGAATGAACTCTTCATGAAGCTTTGTAAGCTCACGAGCAAGAACAATCTGGCGATTTCCTAGTACATTGTACATGATTTCCAATGATTTCTCCAACTTATGCACCGAGAGATAATAAACGAGTGTAAGCGGAATCGCTTTATCCTGTTCCAATTGCTTCCTCAGCGCAGTTTCCTTTGCTTCAAGAAATCCCATGAACGCGAATTTCTGAGTCACAAGACCCGATGCAACTAAAGCATTCAGGAATGCTGAACTCCCCGAAATAGGCACCACATTATATCCTTCTGCGATTACATCCTTAACCAAGGTTTGTCCAGGATCCGATATGAGTGGATAACCCGCATCACTGATTAAGGCAATTTTATTATGAGACTTAAACAATTCAAGAATACCCTTAGCACTCTCTTTTTCATTATGAGCATGATGAGAAATCATCTTTGTCTTAATTCCAAAGTGACTCATCAAGATACCCGCATGACGCGTATCTTCCGCTGCCACAATATCGACTTCCCTTAAAACACTAATTGCCCTGGGCGTCATTTCTTCAAGATTACCAATTGGCGTAGCAACGAGATACAGCGTCGGCAACTCATTCTTAAAACTTTCTTGCTTTATCAATTTTCATCACCTCGTAGACTAACTGATCAATGATAAGTCCAATATTAACACCCGGCCTCACACGATCATGAACACTCAATACACTTTCCAATAACTCATTACGATTATTAAAGTCCAATAAAGAAGCACTCAATTCCTCTGACTTCTTGCTTTGCGAAGAAAGTAAGAGTTCTAAAATATCACAGAGAAGTTCAAACTTCTCACGATCCAACTTCTTATTCTTAATACCCTCAATTTGAAGATATAAAACCGCATCATTCACACGATGATTTCTTAAATGGGACATGAACTCGTGGACCATATCCTTCACTTCATTAAAATCATCCGATTCATCAAGGTACGATAAATAGAAGGCATCCACCGCATCATAACCCAAGTCACTCAGTTCATTAAACCGATCACTTCGAGTTGGAGGCGCAAGTTGCAGTATTAAACAACGAGACTTAATCGTTTCTAATACCCTATTCTCACTATCAGTACTTAAGATAGCCGTTGTTTGACCTTCAGGCTCCTCTAAATACTTTAAAAGACTGTTCATCGCTCCTGGTGTAGAATTATCAACCACATCCAGTAAATACACCTGACGATTTGATTCCTCAACACTTGATTGCACAAAATTATGTTTTAACTTAATAACATCTTCTTTTTTAATACTTGCCTCTTTACCACTTAATTTTTGAACATCGGGATGGGTATCATTATCAAAACGCAAACATGCACCACAGTTTCCACATCCACCCATTGTTTTTGTATCACACAGAAGTGTTCTCGCAAACAATGCCGCAAAGACATCCGAATCTTTCCCAACGAATAAATACGCATGAGATACTTTATCCTGATCAATCTGACGCTCTAAAATTCTTTTTATAGCAGCTTGATTCTTAAACATGACTCATAGCTTCTTCAATTAAGACGATCACATCACATACAACAGCTTCTATCGATTGACTGGCATCCACAGTTTTAATGCGCTCTGGATAGCGAGCACACACAAGCTTATACCCTTCATAAACCTTCTCATGAAATGCTTCACCTGCAAGTTCAAGACGGTCCTTAAAACCACGAACACCAATACGTTCCATCCCGATCTCAGGATCAAGATCTAAGAATACTGTTAAATCAGGTAAATGTGATTCAATCGCAAATTTATTGATTTCATACACTTCATCAATTCCTAATCCACGGGCATATCCTTGATATGCAAGCGAAGAATCAATAAAACGGTCACACAAAACAAGACTCCCCTGAGAGAGTGCGGGTAAAATTTTCTCTACTAAGTGTTGACGACGACTCGCTGCATAAAGAAGCGCTTCTGTCTTATCATCCATTTCAGTATTCTTT
>JAAYNU010000085.1 GCA_012520695.1 Erysipelothrix sp. | reverse complement strand
GTCATCTTCGACTAATAGTATCTTCATGAATCTATTATACCTTAGTTATGGAGGAATATTATGATGTTTATGAAATAAAAAACCACACTATGGTGGTTTAGATTGAAACGATTTAAAGCCCCTCTAATTATTTGTCGTCTTTGTCGAATAGGTCTTTAGCTTTGTCTACGAGATCTTCCGCAGCATCTTTAGCCTTATGAGCCAGGTCGCCAGCAGCTTCTTTTGCTTTATCTACCTTTTCGTCGAGATTACTCTCTTCGTACTTATCTTTTAAATCTTCAATGCCGTCTTTTGCTTTTTCAACAAGATCGTCTGTAGCGTCCTTGCCTTTATTGAAAACATCTTTTACTTTATCTAATAGATTGCTCATATAATAACCCTCCTTTTATAGAATTATTATATGCTTACATAGGTTACACTTCAAGGCTAATGCTTACAATACACCCTGGAGTTTAATAGAACGCGCAATCTTTTGGTATGCTGATAGATTAGCACCCAAAATAAAGTTGTAAGGTTGTCCTTGAGATTCACTACTCTCTTTAATATCAGTATAGATTCGTTTCATGATATTTTTAAGTTCAGCATCCACTTCTTCGAATGAAAAACGTCTCATTTGAGCATTTTGACTCATTTCAAGTCCACTCACCGCAACGCCACCCGCATTGGCTGCTTTACCTGGAATATAGTACACATCTGAAATAGCGACAAGATCTACGGCTTCTGGTGTCAGTGGTCGGTTTGCACCTTCCGCAATCACTTTACATCCGTTGATTACAAGTGCTTTAACGTCGTGTTCATTAATTTCATTTTGAGTTGCACATGGAAGCGCAATATCACAGGGTACATTCCAAATACGATGATCGTAAATGTATTTTGCACCTTCATACTCTTTCAGTGAATTACCTTTTTGTTTGTGTTTTTGAATATCACTGATATCAAGACCATTTTCGTCGTAAACATAACCCGAGCGATCACTCATTGCTACGACTTTCGCTCCCATAGATACTGCTTTATGAGCAGCATGAATTGCGACATTTCCAGAACCAGATACAATCACAACTTTATCTTCAATCGAAACCTCAAGATCTTTAAGGAGTTCTTCTACGATATAGAGTAATCCATACCCCGTTGCTTCGGGTCTTCCCAGAGCACCACCGAATGAAACATCTTTTCCGGTGAGAACGCCTTCGTTACTGTGTGTGAGTCGGCGATACTGTCCGTATAAATATCCAATCTCACGTGCTCCCACTCCCATATCTCCCGCAGGAACATCAATGCGAGCGCCGATGTGGTTGTGAAGTTCAGTCATAAAACTTTGACAGAACGTTAAAATCTCTGCTTCTGTTTTATCTTTAGGATTAAAATCAGATCCCCCTTTAGCTCCGCCCATTGGAATGCCGGTTAGAGCATTCTTAAAGGTTTGTTCAAAAGCGAGGAATTTCATGATATCAAGATTCACACTAGCATCAAATCTTAGACCGCCTTTATAGGGACCCATTGCGCCATTATATTGGACGCGATAACCTGTATTGATTTGAGTTTTTCCATCACGGTCAAGCCATGGCACAGAAAATTGAATGATGCGTTCTGGGTTTAAAAGAACGTTGAGAACTGATTCATCAACTAAACCTTCTAAACTTGAGACGAATTCGTTTGTTGCATTAATGAATTGTGTTTCGTGAGGTGCTTTTGAATGAACTGCTTCGAGGATATGGTTCATAATTGTACGTTGTGGAAGACATCTTGTACGTCCTCGCACTCCTCTAACATATTCATTAACTTATCGAAGCTTGCTTGATCTTCCTCTGCGACAGTTGTGTACTCAGCTGGAAGATATGTGAGGTCATAAACATCAAATTT
>JAAYNU010000084.1 GCA_012520695.1 Erysipelothrix sp. | reverse complement strand
CTGAACCCGTACCAGGGAGCGTACGACCGCCCGTAGCGAGAATTAAATGATTATACGAGTATTCACCCATGTTTGTATTAAGGATGCGCTTGTCCCCATCCAAGCTCTCCACCATGCACTCCAAAATTATTTCAACTTTCAATTTATTCAATTTTCTAATCAATCCTTCAACGATATCCGCTGACTTATTGCTCTCAGGAAATACGCGATGATGATCCTCTATTTTAAGAGGAGTACCATTCTCAGGGAAAAACTTTAGAATATCCTTAGGACTGAAATGACTCAAAGCAGAATATAAAAACTTACCATTTTTAGGTACGTGCTCAATCACTTCCGCATTTGATACATCAGCAGTAACGTTACAACGACCACCACCCGATAAACGAAGCTTTGTACCCAAGCGTTTATTGCGATCCATTAGAATCACTCGTGCATTGGGAAAGTGTTCCTTCGCCGAAATAGCAGACATCATACCGGAAGGACCACCACCAATAACAATTACAGTCTTATTCATATTCATGTGCACCTGGAATGAATGATCCGATAACTCGAACCACAACACCCACACCTAAGATCATAAAGCCAATCTTCGTAAAGAATTCGAATCCTAGAAGATCATTCATTTGTGGTACAAAGAGTGATAATAAAATTGGAGCCGCAAACTTAAGAACAACGTGAATAAGTCCACTTAGAATCAAGGCCACACCGATTTGTTTTAGTCCAAATCCAGAAGTAATGTTTAATACTACTAGGATAATCATGAATACAATTGAAGCGATTAATGAGCCAGTTTTGAATTGTGGAGTTTGTTCTACTACAGTATTCGCAAGTTGCACTGCCTTCATTTGATTCGGTGATACTGTTTCCTTCACCTTTTCAACTGCTTTAATATAGTAGTCATTGAAGTCAACTCGAGAAACAACTTCTTTAATGATTGCATTCTTATAATCTTCGTTGATAATATCCCCCATAACATCCCCCAACTCATCACTATACGTTAAAAGAAGATCCTGAACCTCTTGGTTCATATCCATATTAACGTCGCCCTCTTCAGTCGCAAGGTCGTGAATGAAGGTCTTCGCATATTTTTCCAGTGTTTCATTAACGACGGGATCTTCCTTGATGGCTGTCATCAATTTCTCAACGGCTTCATCG
This sequence comes from Erysipelothrix sp., assembly GCA_012520695.1. Lineage (GTDB taxonomy): Bacteria > Bacillota_I > Bacilli_A > Erysipelotrichales > Erysipelotrichaceae > Erysipelothrix. Next base: position 885 of record JAAYNU010000084.1, on the reverse strand, counting down.
TTTTGTACCGGGATAATCTGTTGGATTTCATCCACGATTGCGTAAACACGCGTTTCAATTTCTGTTTCAATGAGCGATGAACTCACTTGGCTCATCGACCCTTCTACGAAGAGAGTTGTTGTATAAAGTAAGGTGGATGCTATTAAGAGCAGCATCACGATTGCATTGATTAATTTTTTCATGGTATTCCCCTTTTTATTAAATTTCAATGGTCCTATTATACCACAAAAAAGTTTCGCACCCTATGATGCGAAACTTATATTAATTATGCTTCTAATTCTTTAATCTTATCAGCGAATTGAGGTAGATGTTCTTTATGAGCAACTAACATTTCATCGAGAATTGTTTTAGCAACTGTTCCACTTGGAACTAATGGGTTTATTGTGAATGCTTGAAGCGCTTTACCGTAGTTTCCAGTGACAGCCGCTTCAATTGTTGTAAGCTCCATTGCCTTCATTAATTGTAGTTGACCACGAGCACCATCTTCAAATGTTCCCCATGAAATTGGTTGTGGACCACTTGCGCGAATGATTGCATTAACTTCAACAACAACATCGGCTGGAAGATCAGGAACTGCACCATTATTACGCGTTGATACGACCATCTCAACTTGAGAGTCATTATGAATTGCACTGATCAATTCACACGCTGCATCGGAGTAGTATGTTCCCCCACGTTGGCTAAGTTCTTCTGGTTTATAGTCAAGAGCTGGATCTTTATACAATTCAAAGAGTCTTGCTTCAGTACGCTTAACTTCTTCTGCTCTTGTCTTACCTTCATTAAATTTCTCTAGTTCTTCTTTCAACATATCATCTGTTATGTAGTAGTAACGGTGATACATGCAAGGAATGATGTGAAGATCTTTAACTTGATCTTTAAGGAATG
>JAAYNU010000083.1 GCA_012520695.1 Erysipelothrix sp. | reverse complement strand
GTAGTTCAATTGTTCCAATGGAACTCTATGGTACTGAAACAATTTTGAAAAACCTAGCACCTAACAGATCATATCTTAAAGTTCCTAAAGGACTTAAGAATGTTGGAGTAGAAAAGATTTCAACAGGGATTGATTTCTCAGTTGGTCTTGATACAGAAGGTAAAATATATGTTTGGGGATCAAAATCAAACGGAGTTAAAAATATTCCGGATGAAGTTAAAGACATTAAGATTAAAGATGTTTCAGCGGGAGACCGTCACATCATTGCTATTGGTGAAGACAATAAGATTTATGCATGGGGATTAAACAGTTTCAATCAAGCTGAAGTTCCAATGTCATTAAATTCTATCTTAATGATGAAAACACCAAAAGAAGTATATGCAGATAACCTTTATTCTGCAGTACTTACTGAGGATAACTTCCTCTACATTTGGGGTTCAACTTTATCTTCAGGTATGGATATTGTTGGTACTAAAGATCAAGGAAATGTTCAAAAAATCGCAACATCTGCTTCAAATACGATCTTACTTCGTACAGATGGACAAGTAAGCTATGTAGGACAACGAGGAACTCAACTTGCAACTCTTCCTGAAGAATTATCAGATGGAAGTCACACATACATTGATATTGCTGCTGGTCAAGAATATGGTTTAGCTCTTGACTCAGAAGGTAAGTTACATGCATGGGGTGCTCGTGATGCTAATGGTTTAGCGACTGTTCCAGAAGCACTACAGGACCTTAAATTTACTTCGATTTCTGGTGGACGCTTCAACTTCACTGCAATTGAAGAAAATGGACAAGTTCATACATGGGGATCAAATAAGTTCTCACAAGCAACATTACCAAATGCATTAGAAGGCAAGGATGTTAAAACAGTAAATTCATCATTCTACCAAAACTATGCAATTGGTGAAGACGGATCAGTTACTTCTTGGGGTCATAAAGGGTTCATGTTTGGATCTGACGACTACGGTCGTGATCTAGGAACTCGATTACTCCACGGTGGTTTAATCACAATGTTCATTGGTGCTATTGCAGTATTAATTTCTACAGTAATCGGTGTTACAGTTGGATTAATCTCTGGTTTCTATGGTGGTGTTATTGATAACGTTCTTATGCGTATGGCAGAGATTGTTAACTCATTCCCATTCTTGCCGTTAGCGATTACGCTTTCGACTATTGTAACTGGAACATTATCTCAAGCTCAAAAACTTGCAATGATCATGGTTATTCTAGGTGTTCTATCCTGGCCAGGCTTGGCACGACTCGTTCGTGGACAAATCCTTGCTGAAAGAGAGAAAGACTTCGTTCTTGCTGCTCGTGCACTTGGATTACCAAATAAAACTATTATCATGAAACACATTCTACCAAGTGTTGTTAATATTATTATCGTAAGTATGACTCTCAGCTATGCAGGTAGTCTATTAACTGAATCTGGTCTATCATTCCTAGGATTTGGTGTTTCTGCACCATCTGCTTCTTGGGGTAATATGTTGATTGGTTCACAAGATTCTAAGGTTATCGAAGTATACTGGTGGAGATGGCTTTTCCCAGCTTTAGCTGTTCTTATGGCCGCGTTAAGTGTTAACTTGGTCGGTGATGGATTGCGTGAAGCACTGGATCCTAAGTCAAATGAAAAATAGTAAGGTGGTTGTTTAAGATGACAGAAAAGAAAAAAATATTATTCAAAGTTGAAAACTTACAGAAGTACTTCCCAATTAAGAAGACTTCGGTATTTCAACGCGAACAAAAATTTGTACGCGCAAATAAAGATATTTCAATTGAGATTTATGAAGGTGAAACTTTAGGTCTCGTTGGAGAATCTGGATGTGGGAAATCTACGTTTGGACGTACACTCATTCAGCTTTATGAAGCAACTGGTGGTTCATCAGTTTATTATGGAGCGAAACTCGATG
>JAAYNU010000082.1 GCA_012520695.1 Erysipelothrix sp. | reverse complement strand
GTGAATGGTCTGATAATGAGTCGATCAGTTTCCATAGACCTTGATGTATTCAATCGCAAGTTTGATGGTTGCGTCGATCGCTTCGTGGTGTGTTCTCTCAAATGAGTGGGATGCATCAACTCCCGGTCCAATTAGTGCAACTGGGAAGTCATATCCAGCGCGCATTGCAGCTGATCCATCTGATCCGTAGAATGGATAAATATCAAGTTTAAACGGAGCATCTGTTTGTGTCGCGATATCAACTAAACGATGCTTTAAATTAATATCATAAGGACCTGAACTATCCTTAACACAGATGGTAACGGAGAATTCATCGGATGATTGTCCTTGCCCTGGAGCAGCCATATCAAGCGCAATAAATTCCACAGTATTTTCAGGGATTGCGGCGCTTGCACCATGTCCTACTTCTTCATAGTTTGAGATAAAGAAATGAAGTGTTTTTGTAGGTCGATTCTTCATAAAGTATTCCGCAATTTCAAATAAAGCGACAACGCATGCTTTATCATCAAGATGGCGTGATTTAATAAAACCTGACTCTGTCACTTTTGTGCGAGGATCAAAGTTTACGAAATCACCGATATTAATGCCTAAATCCTCGACATCTTTTCTGTTTGATATTTTCTCATCAATGCGAACTTCTAAGGTTGATTCATCACGCGTTGTGGCGTTAGTCTTAGCACCATGAACGTGGGATGAGGCAACTGTAGAGAGTACAGTTCCTGTGTACGTTTTGTTTGAAATGGTATCAATTTCAACGTGTTCGCCTTCAATTGTAGTCCAAGCATAACCACCAAGTTGTGTTAATTTTAAAGTTCCATGGGCTGTGATATCTTTAACCATGGCGCCCAGTGTATCCACATGGGCAGAGAATGTGATGGCTTCTTTTGAACCCGGAATCGTAGCGATTAGAGCTCCTTTTCGAGTTCTCTTTGTTTTTAGACCTAAATTATTAAAAATTTCTTCACTAAAAGAAATTGCTTTTTCTGTATTTCCAGTCGGACTCTTGATGTTTAAGAGCGCTGTGAGTGTATTTGTGTATGGTTTCATGTGATTCTCCTTATATCTTTTATTATAACTCATTTTACTTAAATAGCGATACACGATATAATAAGGGATGGAAATTAAGAGGTGCTTAGTGAATGCGAATTAATGCAGGGGAAATACAAAGAGTTGTCTCAGATGAGACGTATTTGGAATTATCAAAAGAATATTTTGACCATAATGTGGTCGAGGCGATGGAAGTAGTGCATATCGGTTATGACCACTTTTATAGTATCAAGGCAAACATACTGGTTCGCGAAACTAAAAGCGAATGTTTTGTGGCTTTGTCTGAACAAGGGGTTATTCGTTCAACGCACTGTGATTGTGAAGAACATTCATCACACAGCGCGTGTGCTCATGTAGGATCCGTATTATTTCATCTAGAAACAATAGAACCAAGAAACTTTCCGTTCTACTACAAAAACGATCAACGTGCGCACTGGGAAACCATCATGCGCAACATTCGAGAACAAAAAGAAAAAGATCGACGCGAAGCAATTGAAAAGAGTTCATCTGATTTCTTAGAATCCTTAGGAATGATTGATTTCAAATTGGACATGAGTGCCGTTGGAATTGAAGCGACGCTGAGCGATGAACAAGGACTTGAAGTGAGCTATCGAGTCGGGAATAAGACAAAGTACGTTGTTAAGGACATTAAGGATTTCCTCTTAATGGTCAGCAACAAAACTTCTCATTCATATGGGAAAAACTTAGTGTTAAACCACGATATTGAAAACTTCGACGAAGAGAGTAAAAAACAAATTGAGTTTATGAATCGCTTGATGTCAGACAACTCAATTATGTATGAACAAATGAGTACGCGCATGCGATCACTTCTATTAACACACGCAACATTGGATGCGTTTTTCGAGTTGTATCATAATATACTCGCGAACTACCGAAGCTTTGCGACACTTGAATCTGAAATTAAACTAAAAATTAATGTGGAAGAACTTGAAGATGGTGACCTGAGTGTTTCTTTAGGCGATGATCTTAAACTCCACATTGGACAAAAACATCTTTATACATTTGACCTAGGTGTTTTAGTTCGATTTGAAATGGATGCGTACGGTAAAGGGATGGCACTTGCTAACCACTTTATGGAACACGATTCTTTAATCGTTAAGAAAGATCAAATAGAAGCGTTCTTTAGAAACGTCATTACACCACTTGAAAATACATTTGATTTCCAAGGGGATGTACCGCGTATTGAACTCCAAGACTTAAGAATTAAAATATACGGTGATATCGATGATTTCGGACAAATCTACCTTCAAATGGAAGGTTTGGATGAGTCCAATGAAGTGGTCCACAGTTTCAGTGAACACTCCATTGAACTGATGCACCAAATTGAAGACATTGTAAAAGTCTACGCTGAACGCATTGTGGAAAACAGAGCCTTCTTTGATGGACGATCTGAAATGAGCTTAAACTTCTTTCAAAATGGGATGCCTCAATTCGAACGCTATGCTGAGGTTTACGTCAGTGATGCCCTGAAACGCTTAGGTGAAATGAGTCGTTACTCAATTCAAGTAGGAATCAACGTATCACACAACCTTCTAGAAATAGATTTTGACAGTGTTGAAATACCTAAGGAAGATCTAGCAGCAGTTCTTGATGCTTATCGTAAACGCAAACGATTCCACAAACTGAAGAACGGTGAAACGATTTCACTTGATTCTAAAGAACTGGAAGCAGTTGACGATATGATGAAGAAATATGACTTAAGTGCAGACCAAATGGTCGACGGTAAATTTGAAGTTGATCAGTACAGAATGTTCTCACTGGATGAATTCGCGCAAGAAGATTCACTCCTTACATTCAGTAAGGGAGATGCACTAAAATCAACGATTGAACGATTCAAGGATTTTGAATCCAGTGAAACAACAATTCTACCGCACTATGAACCCATTCTTAGAGACTACCAAATGGACGGTTTCAAATGGTTCACAACTTTAATTGATTATGGTTTCGGTGGAATTCTAGCCGACGACATGGGACTTGGAAAGACGGTTCAAATGATTTCTGTTATGGAAAGTTTGAAATCAGATGTACCAAGTATCGTTATTTGTCCATCATCCATCCTTTTAAACTGGAATGATGAAATCAACAAGTTCTCAAAAGATTTAAATGCGCTGTGCATCATGGGGACAAAAATGGAACGCGACGAGTTAATTAAAGACATTACTGATTATGATGTAATCATTACGTCCTATGACTACATCCGTCGTGATATTGATGAATACGATGACGCTCGATTCAACTGTATTATTCTTGATGAAGCACAATACATTAAGAATCAAAATACAATGAATGCGAAGAGTGTTAAAGAACTCAAGGGAAATCATCGCTTTGCCCTAACGGGAACGCCGATTGAGAATACCTTAGCAGAGCTTTGGTCAATCTTTGATTTCCTCATGCCAGGATACTTACACTCATATGCAAACTTCAGTGCGATGTATGAAAGACCGATTGTAAGAGAGAACGATGAAGAGAAATCAAGAGAACTTAAAAAACTCATTGAACCCTTCATTTTACGACGCATGAAGACAGAAGTTCTTGATGAACTCCCTGATAAGATTGAGTCTACACTCAGCTTTGAGTTTAATGAAGAAGAACGTAAGCTCTACTTCGCAAACTTAGCACAAGTAAACCAGACTCTAGCTCAACAAGCAGAAATGAATGAATCAAACAGTATCGCGGTATTAGCGATGTTGACGCGATTAAGACAAATCTGTTGTGAGCCACGTAGTATTTATGAAGATATCACAGAGACATCTTCTAAGATGCTGGGAGCACTTGACTTAATTGAACGCTTAAGAGAAAATAAGCAAAAAGTATTACTGTTCTCATCCTTTACATCCGTCTTGGATCTTATGGCACAAGAACTGGATAAGCGCGGCATTACATATTACACACTTACGGGTAAAACACCACGAGATGTGAGGCGCGAACGCGTTAATGCATTCCAGGAAGATGAAACAGAAGTATTCCTTATTTCACTGAAAGCAGGTGGAACGGGAATCAACCTTACATCGGCTGAAGCAGTTATTCACTTTGATCCATGGTGGAACGTCTCGGCTCAAAACCAAGCAACGGACCGAGCTTACCGTATTGGACAACACAATAACGTCCAGGTATTCAAACTGATTATGAAAGATTCGGTTGAAGAAAAGATTATTGAACTCCAAGAAAAGAAAAAAGGACTCTCAGAGGCCTTTATCGAGAATAATGAAGGATCCATTACAACAATGAATCACTCCGATATCCTCTCACTCTTTTCTCAAAACTAAAACTTAAGGCATGATACATCGTATCGTGTCTTTTATTAAAATTGACCATGTCAATTTACCAGACATTTATGGTATCATTTAGATAACGAACGAGAAGGGGAGATACTATGAGCTATAATTCATGTTTATTAGGCGTCCCAATCTTTAAAGATTTGGACGTTAAGGACTTAGAGAAGATTACCCAATTAATCGAACCGGTGAATTTAGTAAAAAACGAAAGTCTTTTTCAAGCAGGGGATGATTTAAACCATCTGTATATTCTTCATCGAGGATCACTTAAGGTTTATGGACTTGCGGAAAACGGTAAGAGCCATGTCTTAAGACTTTTAAATGAAGGTGATTTCATTGGTGAGCATGCTCTGCTTCAAGCACAGGAATCTGAGGTGAGTGTGGATGCTTTATCACCATCGCATGTCTGCATGATTAAGGGACCTCAATTCGCAAAGCTTCTGGAAGATACGCCCGAACTATCAATGAAGATCATTCAGGCACTTTTAAATCGACTTCAGGATTCAGATCAAAGAAGTACTGCGAATCTCACACTGAGTGCGCGCGAAAGACTGCTTCAAGCATTAGAGAGCATGAAGGATTCAAATAACACGGTTACCCTTGATGTCTCAAAGCGAGAGTTCGCAAGTGTCTTGGGTATGGCACAGGAAACATTGAGCAGGCAGTTCACTAATTTAGAAGATGAGGGGCTCATCAAACTAAAGGGACAACGAACAATTATTCTTCTCTAAGGATGTATTGACGATGGAAATTTGGTACTATAAAAGTAAAGAGGTGTTGTATGAAAATCACAATAGGATTTATTGCGGAACAATCAGGGGTATCTAAAAGCACGGTATCACGATACCTTAACGGTGGCTATGTCAGTGAAGAACTTAAATCTATAATCGCTTATAATATTAAAAAATATCACTATGTTCCCAATCAGTTCGCTCAAAGTCTTAAAGCAAAAGAATCAATGATGGTTGGGGTAGTTATTCCACGAGTCAATTCCTATGCTGCCCAAGAAACATTGATGGGAATTGAAACGGTGTTGGAAAGTCATCACTATAAAATGATGATGAGCAGTTCCTCGCTTTCACTTGAGAAAGAACTCGAAGCCATTCAGTTGTTTGATCAACAAAAAGTTGATGGTATTATTTTACTTGCGACTCAAATTACGAAAGAACATACGAATCTTTTTAATCGACTCAGTGTACCAATCATCATTATTGGACAAGAAGCGCAAGGACAATCATATTTTGTCTATAATGACCACAGTGCTGGATACATCATGGCAGAACATGCCTATAAACAAGGATATATGACATGGGATTATATCGGTGTTGGTGAATCCGACCGCGCAGTTGGAATCTTAAGAAAACAAGGTATGTACTTAATGGCTAAAACAGATTCAGATATTAAGGTCCACGAACACAAAGGTGATTTCTCATTTGCGACATCAGAACGCATTGCTGAAGAGATTCTTTCTGACAATTTACCGCACTGCATCATTTGTGCAACGGATACGATTGCGCTTGCAGTGATGAAGGTTGCGAAACGACTTAATAAAGATATTCCTTCAGATGTTCAAATCATCGGATCGGGTAATTATGATATAACAACGCTATCGTATCCTGAGCTGAGTTCAGTATCCTTTCCTTATCGTGAGACAGGGTTTGATGCTGCGAAAGCACTGTTAGAATTGATGCATGATTCAGATAAAAAGTTTCAAGTTGTTGTAGATGTCTCACTGGTTCCAAGGGGGAGTTTATAATACTTGACAAAAGTATATGGAACCGGTATCATAGGGGTGTAAGCGGACATAGTCCGCATTTATTTAAAACGTTGTGGGACCGATACCACACAAAAGGAGAAGAATATGAATTATTCGAAATTAGCACAAGAAATACTTGCTCTTGTCGGCGGTAATGATAATGTTGAAAACATGTCACACTGCTCTACACGCCTGAGATTTGTCGTCAGCGATTTAGATCTCGTTGACATGGTTGCTCTTGATGAGCATGATGATGTGAAGGGTGCATTTGTGAATGCAGGTCAACTTCAAATTATTTTAGGACCTGGAACGGTTCAAAACGTATATGCTCAAATGAACAAAAACGTTACTACAAAAGAGGAATCCTATAAGGAGTCTGCAGATAATAAGCTTTCACCACTTCAAAGAATGGTAAAGAAACTATCTGATATCTTCGTTCCAATCATTCCAGCAATCGTAGCGGGTGGGTTACTGATGGGGATTAATAATGTCCTTACAGCCCCTGACTTATTCTATGCAGGGAAATCACTCATTGATCAATTCCCACAAGTTGCGGATCTTGCAGCAATGCTTAACACGTTCTCAAATGCCGCATTCGTATTCTTGCCGGTACTCATAGGGTTCTCGGCAACGAAAGCCTTTGGTGGTAACCCGTATCTTGGAGCAGCGCTCGGAATGATTATGGTTCACCCTGATTTATTGAATGCTTATGCACTAGCTGATACAGAAGTTATCCCTGTTTGGAACATCTTCGGATTTGCGATTGAAAAAGTTGGATATCAAGGAACGGTTCTACCAGTCTTGATGTCTGCGCTCATTCTCGCGAAGTTGGAAACATTCTTCCATGAGAAGATTACTCCTGCTTTAGACAACTTACTATCACCATTACTAGCGATTCTATTAACGGCTCTACTTAAATTCATTATTGTAGGACCAATGATGCGCTCACTTGGAGATTTAATTACTGTAGGTCTTATTTGGATGTATACAACGCTTGGCGTATTTGGTGGATTACTGATGGGGTTCTTCTATGCACCGATCGTAATTACAGGTATGCATCACAGTTTCATTGCGGTTGAGACACAATTAATTGCGAACGTCGCGACAACAGGTGGATCATTTATTTTCCCAATTGCTGCAATGTCTAACGTGGCCCAAGGTGCTGCAACGCTTGCGGTATACGCAATTTCAAAAAATCAAAAAGAGAAAAGTACAGCAATGGCTTCTGGTGTTTCCGCATTACTTGGAATCACAGAACCCGCAATGTTTGGTGTTAACTTGAAACTTCAATACCCATTCATCGCAGCAATTATTGGTTCAGCAGTGGGTGGTGCTTATGTAGCTTATTCTAAGACACTTGCGATTGCTCTTGGAGCAGCAGGTCTACCTGGAATTATCTCAATCACAGCACCTAAAGTTGTGCACTATATTATTGCGATGGTATTATCAATGACTGTAGCGTTTATCATGACGTTTGTATTAAGTAAAAAAAATAAAGGTGAATAAATGAAATACACAAGAGAATTTATGTACCAAGCAATGGATCAAGTTGATCCAAAGGAAATGGAAGAGTTAAAAGTGCGGGTTGACCAGAGCATCTGGCGCCAACACTTTCACATTCAACCCAATACAGGGCTCTTAAATGACCCGAATGGTTTTACCTTCTATAATGGTTTATACCACTTGTTTTACCAATGGTATCCAAGAGGACCCGTTCATGGTCTCAAACACTGGTACCACCTCACATCAGAAGATTTAGTAACTTGGAAAGATGAAGGTGTTTCATTAATTCCAGATCACTATTATGAGTCCCACGGAATTTTCTCCGGGACAGCACTCGTTAAAGACGAAGAGCTACTCATTTTCTATACAGGGAATGCACGTGATGAAGAGTGGAATCGTACACCGTCCCAAGTCCTTGCGACAATGGATAAAAACTATAAGGTTACAAAACCTTCCTCACCAATCATTCCTACAAATCCTGAAGGATACACGGATCATGTTCGTGATCCTAAAGTATGGTTTGAAAACGAACAATACTGGATGATCTTGGGAGCACAGCGCGTCGATAAGACCGGTGCTACCATTATCTATTCAAGTAAGGATTTAAAGGAATGGGACCTCCAAGGAGAACTCAAAACGAATTATCCAGATTTTGGTTATATGTGGGAGTGTCCTGATTTCTTTGAATTGGACAATAAACAAGTCTTTATCTTTTCACCACAAGGCCTTGATGCCTATCCAAATATTTACCAGTCAGGGTATTTATTGGGTGATGTGATGGATTCAATCATGGATCCATTCAACCATGAATCATTTAAAGAACTTGATCATGGCTTTGATTTCTATGCACCTCAGACAATGGAACACAAAGGTGAGCGCGTACTTGTTGGTTGGATGGGATTACCTGAAATAGATTATCCAAGTGATAAAGATGGCTGGGCACACAGTATGACATTGCCAAGAGTCTTAAATGTTGTGGGTGGGAAATTGAAACAAATACCACATCCTAATTTGAAGAAGCTTAGAAAAGAAAGTATTGATAAAAATAATATTAACGGTGCGTTTGAATTCGAAGTGAATCAAGGCAATGTAGAGATTATTAGTGATCAGGGTGAAACACTATCAATTACAATGAACGGAAATACCTTGAGTGTTGATCGCACTCAATTCGGAATTCCATTCGCAACCGAGTACGGCACAATCCGTCAGGTTGAATTGGACGAGCCACTCTTTAAAATCCAAGGATTTGTGGATCGATCAAGTATTGAACTTTTCATTAATGATGGTGAAAAAGTTATGAGTCTTAGATACTTTACGATGAGTGATATCTTGACACTTAGACCAGAAAATGGAACTATTAAGGTATGGAGGATTTAACTCATGAAAACTGTCTATTGTATTGGTGAAGCATTAATTGATTTTACTCCGCTTGATGGGGGTAAATCATTCCAACAGAATCCCGGTGGTGCACCAGCGAATGTAGCTGCAACCGTTGCGAAGCTTGGTGGAACATCACAAATGATCACTCAAGTGGGAGATGATGTCTTTGGTCATTATCTTATTGATGAGATGAAAAAGAACTATGTGGATACGAAGTATGTAAGCACAAGTTCACTCTACCAAACATCACTCGCATTTGTATCACTCGACGAAGAAGGAAATCGTTCCTTCTCATTCTATCGAGAAAATGCGGCGGACTTGATGATGGATCCTAATGATTACGATTTCTCAATGTTTAAGAAAGACGACATACTTCACTTTTGTTCAGTGAACTTGGTGGATAGTCCTTCACGAGAAACGCATCGAAAAGCAATCAATCAAATGAAATCTATCGGTGGACACATCAGCTTTGATCCCAATCTTCGATTCCCACTATGGAAAGACAAAGATGAACTTAAAGCGATCGTCCTAGAATTCATTAAGGTCTCAAATATCCTCAAAATATCTGATGAAGAACTGTTCTTTATCACGGGTATTGAAGATGAATCAGATGCACTTCTCTCACTTTTAAGAGATGATGTACAATTGATTATCTACACTAAAGGATCTGAAGGTATTCGATACTACTCATATAATCACGATATTTCTGTCGATGGTACGAAGGTTAGTGTTGTTGATACAACAGGAGCTGGGGATGCTTCTATTGGATCGGTCTTATATTACTTACAAACTAATGGAATTAATTTAAGCAGTTCACAAATTGAAGAAATGCTGAAACTATCCAACAAAGTTGCGGGAATAACCTGTACAAACTTTGGTGGAATGAGTGCAGTTCCTGATTTAAGGTAAAATTCACACTAATATGTGAGTTTTACCTTTTTCTTTATTCAATGTATTAACACATGTCAACCAAAAGCGATAATGTCTTAAAAATAGTTAAACATTAGCACCATCATTTTGTCGGTGCGGTTGCTTTATTAGAAAGCTCTCATAACTCGATTGTCTCCAAGGATGCGACATCGAAGGAGTATATTTTTTGGGGGGCTTCTCTTCTCCAATTTTATCAAAATTTTTCGAGAACTCTAACCTGTCCTCAATTACCGATAGATGATAGATGTTGTCTTGAATACTTACATATTTGATTCCGTCAAATGCCTCGATAATAAGGGCTGGTGTAGACTTGTTATGGAATACATGTTGCCCAGTTGCTGTCGCTGGTATGTAGAATTTTTTATTATATTTGACGCAATGTCCGGCATCGATTTTTCTTCGGGCGATAATCGCTAAAGTAAGGTTAATTTCCGTTTTCGTAGGTTTATTCTCAAATACTGTTTTTCTTTTATGAATTGGTAGCGAAAATTTCTTGTTGAAATTCTTAAAGTATTCTGGTAAAAATTTATTTGCTTCTTTGATTGTTGTGATACCTTTTAGTCTCATTTCAACAATTAATCTTGACTGCAAAGTTTGGTTCAGTCGTTCAACTCTGCCTTTCGCTTGTGGTATACTAGTGGTATCAATTTCAACACCTAGTTGATGACAGGCGTATGAAAATTGAGTAAACGTATCTTCTTCGTCGGAGGGTGCGTTTTTTAATTTGTACTCGAACACGGTTCGTCGATCTGTAAGGAATTTATAGGGTATACCATATTCTGTTAGTATCTGGAAGAACACGTTGTAATAAGCTTTTAAGGTCTCTTGTTCATCGAAATATGCACCAACCACCATTCCTGTTGCGTCATCAATCGCTAAGTGGAGATGGGTCTTTATGTCGCCGAACCATTCATGTTCAGAAGCGTCCATCTGAATCAGTTCTCCGAAGTAGGCACACCGAGGTCTTCGCGGATGAG
>JAAYNU010000081.1 GCA_012520695.1 Erysipelothrix sp. | reverse complement strand
CCCAGTCCCACTGTTCCAGCTTGTTTCACTGTCTCAGGAATGGATTTGATAATCGAAGCACGAAGCCCCGAGAATGACAGGATAATAAATAAGATTGAAGAAACCAAGACACATGAGAGTGCTGATTGCCAGCTCATCCCCATTTGCATTACTACAGAGAATGCAAAGAATGCATTCATCGACATGCATGGCGCAATCCCTAATGGGAACTTCGCATACAATCCCATGATGAGCATTGCGATTGCTGAAGATATAATCGTCGCAATGAATACCGCATCTTGTGGCATACCAGCATTACCCAATATAATCGGATTAACAAAAATTACATAAGACATTGATAAAAACGCAGTGAGTCCTCCAGCAAATTCTCTTTTTACAGTAGAACCCGCTTTACTAATACCAAAATATTTGTCCAAAATTTGATTCATATTTTCCTCCTCAGGTATGAAAAAACTGCCACTATATGATGGCAGCAGGAAAATAAAAAAACAAGAATCAAATGATTCTAGATTTACCCACTACCATAGTTTGTCTCTTTACGGGAAACAAGTAGATACTTCCGGACCGTATTACCAGAATTATATGGAGTTTTACCGATAAATCATAACATACACAACATGAGTGTCAAGGAATTATAGACCATCAGAACGAAGTTCATTAATTATTCCAACTTCACAGAAAGACTTGGACGAATAAACAATGTTTACAGCTAAAAAATCAAGACCTCAGACCATGAAATCATAACGGACGTCGAATCCAATGTGAATACCACACCCCCAACTTGTGATCTCATAATTGAGGACAAGATATACGACACATCCTCACCCAAAATACCTTCCCATGATGAGGGTTCTTTGAATTAGGGCATACGATACATAGGCCATTGCTAAAAGTACACCAACTACCCCATTTAAAAATAGTTGAACGCAAGACCAATGACTATTGCGATTAGAACCATCATTCGAGTCGATACTCTTGCCTGTAACTGTGTAATCCTTACAGCGTCCTTTAATCGGTCACTAAGGCGCTTAATGCTTCTGCCCAAGGTGTTTTGCACTCACAAACTCGACAGGGCTCTACAGCTGTCGTATGAGGTCTTCTCGTGTGACACTGCATTCTTCCTCTCTCGCCGTAAGCACAATGACAGAAACATCACTCCCATCTCCAATGATTGAGAGAACATCAAGTCAGTTCCCATAAGAAAGTCCAAGATTCAATAAAATAATATCAAAAACCTCTCGTTTAAAAATGAACCAAATATTCTGTGACACAGAAAGTAAGTGATATATCATAGCCCTGTTCACTCAGTGTATGTTTTAGACCAAGAGCAATAGTTCGGTCGTCTTCGATTACTGATATCTTAATGAGTTAATTATACGACATGTTTACCACCTACATATGAGAAATATGTCATTCTAGTGCTAGAGTTTATAGAAAATAGGTTCCATTGCATCAAAAGTACAGTACTCAGTAAACCCAATTTCTTTCAAAATTCGCTTTGAATCCTCAAAGGGAACACCGAAGTGTTCCCTTTAAGTTAAATTATTTTTTTAGGTTGAAGAATGTCTTCATTCCAGAGTATTTAGCTGAATTTCCTAATTCATCTTCGATACGTAGTAATTGGTTGTACTT
>JAAYNU010000005.1 GCA_012520695.1 Erysipelothrix sp. | reverse complement strand
CTTCATCAATACCATATAAACCTTCATCCCGATTAATGATGTCATTCAACTCAGCATCCCCAAACTTACCTTGCTCTGTTTCCTTATCAATTTGTATCCCAGTTAATAAAGCATGTTGAACTTCACGTTTTTGTAACACAGAATGAACGATTTCAAGAATATCATCTCTGTTAATATTTTCTACATAATCTTTTTGTAAATAAACAACGCAGTCTACAATATCATTTAAAGTGACACCGCGCTCTTCGAGTAATGTGATTGATTTTTCGTACATTTTATATTCTCCTCTATAACAGTTCAATTGAACCTGTATTTATTATACAATATATATAGTCTAAATTATAGGAGGACATTTAAATGACATATCAAGAACTAAGCGAAAAACTCAATGCATATCAACTAGCAATCACAACAATGAGTTTTGACGCACAAACGGTCGCACCCATTAAAGGCGCTCCAATTAGAAACAAAGCACTTGCATTTCTTATGGGAGAATACTTCCAACTGCTCACCAGTGAAGAAGCATACAAAGCATTAAAGGAAGCTAGTACAGACGAAAATGAAATTATTCGCCTGAGCGCACAAGAAACATTAATCGACCTCGATAAAATCAAAAACATCCCCGTCGAAGAGTATGTCGCATTCCAACAACTCAAACAAGACGCCCAACAAACATGGGAAGAAGCAAAAAACACACAAGACTATTCAGTCTTTGAACCCGATCTTATCAAACTCATTGATACACACAAAAAGATTACAGCATACAAGAATGACGGACTCAGCACCTACGAATCAAGTTTAGACGATTTTGAACGCGGACTACGCCAAACACACGTTGATTCATTCTTCAGTGCACTCGAGAAAGACCTTGTTCCTTTTATTGATACTGTACTTGCACATCAATCAGACAAACCAGCACTCCTCGGTGCATATGTATCACACGCGGATCAAGAGAAAATTTCTGAACTCGTTATGAACCACTTAGGCTATACAAAAGACTTCGGACACCTAGGACATGCTGAACACCCATTCTCAAGTACCTTCTCAATTAATGATACGCGCATTACAACCCACTTCCACGAGAACCAGTTCACTTCTAATATTTTCTCAATCATCCATGAAATTGGACATTCTATGTACAACCATCAAGTAAACCCAGCATTTGAAGGACATGCACTCGCAAATAACATGTCCTACTCAATGCACGAATCACAATCACGCTTACTTGAAAATATGATTGGTCGATCCGAAGCATTCTGGACACCACTCTACCCACAGATGCAAGCGATTATTCCTGATGTGCTAGGCGACGTTTCACTACAAGATTTCATCAAAGCAATCAACTATGTCGAACGCGACTTCATACGTATTGAAGCAGATGAGATTACTTACCCACTCCACATCATGGTTCGCTATGCTGTTGAGAAGAAACTCTTCAGTGACAACATTGAAACCACTAACCTCAACAAAGTCTACGCAGCAGCTATGAAAGATTATCTTGGACTTGAAGTACAAAACGACAGTCAAGGAATTCTTCAAGACGTTCACTGGTCTGATGCATCTTTTGGATACTTCCCAACCTATGCACTCGGTACAGCATACGCAGCACAATTTATGCACCAAATGAAGAAAGACATCGACGTTGATGCTCTTCTTATCGCTGGAGACTTAAAAACAATCTTTGCATGGCTTAAAGAAAATATCCACCAATACAGTGGACAATATGAAACACAAGATATGATTCAACGCGTTAGTGGTGAAACTTTCAACCCTAATTACTACATTGACTATATAAAAACTAAATACTCCGACCTTCTAAGCATACAGTTAGACTAAAACATATAAGTTTGGTAGACTTAAGATATGAAGGAGGATTTACGAACATGACATACAAATTACCAGAATTGAATTATGCATACGATGCATTAGAACCACAAATTGATGCGAAAACAATGGAAATTCACCATTCAAAACACCATCAAGCATACATTACAAATTTAAACGGTGCCCTAGATAAATATCCAGCACTCAAAGAAAAAACATTGACTGATCTACTCAGCGACCTCGATGCTTTACCAGAGGACGTAAGAACAGCAATCAGAAACAACGGTGGTGGCCACGCTAACCATACATTGTTCTGGGAAACACTTGCTCCAGCTACAGGACAAACTCCAAGTGGCGCATTATTAGAAGCAATCAATGCTACATTTACAGATCTTGATGGTCTTAAAACAGCACTTGATACAGCAGCTAAAACACGTTTCGGAAGCGGATGGGCTTGGTTAGTACTAAACGCAGATAAAACATTATCAGTCGTTTCAACAGCAAACCAAGATACTCCAGTTATGGACGGTAACGTACCTTTAGTCGGAATCGACGTATGGGAACACGCTTACTACCTAAACTACCAAAACAGACGACCAGACTACATTCAAGCATGGTTTGAAGTAATCAACTGGGCACATGTAGAAACAATCTACGCAAACAACATTTAATACTTACCAACAGCATCCTTCGTGGGTGCTGTTTTTTTTATGCAAACGAAAAGAGATTGATCCGTGAAGATTAATCCCTTTTTACTTCTCTAAACTCAACCTATCAGTAATCGTTTTTGCGATGAGCTCAATATCAAGCAGCTTACCACCACTCAACCATTGAGATACCACATACGCAACCCCTCCTGTATAGAGCTGGACAATGATTTCAATTTCATCAGGATAATAATTACACTCTTTCATTTCTAAAAATGCACACATGCTCGTACCAACATGTTCCGTAATCATCCGGTCCAAATCAGTATTCACACCCGAAGTCCATAAATTGCGGTAAATACCTTCATGTTCAAGAATATGACTCAAAAGCATGATGATGTTATTTTCTACATCCACACCCCTCACAACACCCAAGTGCTCACGTTCCTCTTTAAAGAAGAACAGCACTAATTGATACTTATCTTCAAAGTAACTGTAAAACGTCGTTCGACTAATAAGTGCCTCCTGACAGATGTCATTGACCTGATACTATCAAAATTATGTGTTTCAAGTAACGATGACAATGCTCTATAGATTGCAACGATTGTTACATTACGCTTCATATTCTCCATAATGACCTCTCTTAATACTATATCACGCTTAACGCATCACCAGAAGTGTTAAGGATTAAAACAGTCTCGCCCTATTGAACATCAAAGATTCTACTTTGACCTCTACAACAGTCAGTTCCAGAGTTAGAAAAAAACGCCGATATTATGGCGTTTTTAGTTTAATACATCGTGCCCGCAATTATCGCAAGGCTTTTCACTGTAGAGGTGAGCACCACATTCTTCACAACGAAGAAAGAGATACCAGTAAATGAATGTGAGACACAAGACGAGAACAAGTGAGACCATTACCTGGTCCGCAAGTCCATGCTTCATGAGAAACAATACACCACTAAAGAAAGCGAGGAAAAGACTGAGACTTAGTCCTGTCTTGACGACGGTGAATTTTAGTTTCACTTTCTATCAAAGATCATTTGTTCATACATTAAGAAATCATACCCTAGACGTTGGTACAGTGCTTTTGCACTCTTATTGTCAGGGGCAACTTCCAATCTGAAGCGAAGAATTTCTGGAAAGAGTTCAATTAAGGATTCAAGTGCTTGCGTACCTAAACCTTTTCCTTGAAATGCTTCTTGAACACTCAGTTCTTCAACCCATAAAGCCATACCACCAACCTCAGTTGAGAACATGCGTGAGCATAGAACATACCCCGCGATTTCCCCTTCTGATTCAATGAACCATCCAAAAGCATCTTCATGATCAATGATGTGATCAAAGTTCGCTTTGAATATTGTATGGTTGGGTGCTGTGAAACTTGCTGGTCCACTATGGAATATATGAGCAAGCTCAATGTATTGATCTAAATCCTTATCTGTAAATTCTAATAGTTTCATACTTGTATCTCTTTTCTTAAATGGTATGCCATGATTGCACTGGCAACCGCAACATTCAATGACTCAAACTGTGATGTTTCAATCTTTACCGTACCATCGCACTGATTCATGATTGACTTGCTTACGCCAGCTCCTTCAGATCCCAATACAATTGCGACTGGATTAGAAGCATCAACATTCGATAGGCCAATTGAATCATCCGATAGAGCACTCGCATAAACATCAACATTCCATGCTTTGAGTTTAGTGATCGCATTGGTTAAATCCATTCTTAACACAGGGATATGAAAGATACTCCCTTGTGTTGAACGAATCACTTTATCATTATACTCATCCACACTATCTGGTGAGACGATAATCGCATCAAAACCGAAACTGTGCGCTGTACGAATGATGGTTCCTAGGTTACCCGGATCTTGAATCCCGTCACATAGGAAAAATCTCATACCCTTCTTAAGTTCATACTTCGGTTTCTCTACTCTTGCGAAAACAGTTGAACCTGATTTTGTTTGAGAAAGTTTTTGAGCGATGTGTTCTGTTATTTCAACATCACAACCCCTCAAACCAAAGGTCTTCATTTTAAGACTGGAGCGCTTCGCTTCCTCAATAAGATGGTCGCCCTCAATTAAGAACGCTGCACTTAAGTCGCGTTCTTTCTTTTTATGAAGTCGAACCAATTCTTTAATGAGGTCGTTATTCAATGATGTAATCTGCATTACTAAGCCTTTAGGACTGAATGGCAACGATCACATAAGCCATCTTCATCGGTTGAATCAACAATGTTCCAGCAACGAGGACAAGTTTCACCTAAGTTTGCTTCGACTTCGATTTCAAGTCCTAAGATTTCTTCAAGTGTTTCATCGACTAAAGTAACTTTAGATACAATGAGCCATTGAGCAAGGTGCTCACCACATACAGTCTCAACATCTTTCTTAAGTTCATCACTTAAGTGTAACTTAACGTGTGCTTCGAGTGATTTACCAATCACCTTCTCTTCTCGTTTCACTTCAAGCGCTTTGAATACAGACTCGCGGAACTTGAATAAACGATTCATTGTGTCTGTTTCTTCTTCTGTAAGAACAGATTCTTTCATATCACTAAATTCTGTTAAGTGAATGCTTGATTCATTTGGATTCATGATTGATTGAAGTTCCTCTGTAGTGTGAACTAAGATTGGTGACATCAAACGCGCAAGAATATTCAATGAGGTATGAAGTACTGTTTGAATCTCACGACGTGATGCATTATCGACTGCTTCGATATATAGAATGTCTTTTGTATAGTCTAAGTAGTAAGCTGACATCAGATTTGTGAGTGCTGTAAGAACAGCAGTAGTCACTCGTTGGTAGTCAAACTTAGCGTAGTCCTTTTGTGCTTGAGCATTCAATTCGATCACTTCATTGAGTACGTAGCGATTGAGAATTGACATTTCAGCGATTGTGACTGAATCAGTTTCAGCGTTAAAGTCCGCTAAGTTACCGTGCATGAATCTGAATGTGTTACGGATCTTACGGTATGATTCTGACACTTGTTTCAAAATATCTTGAGATAAACTCATATCAGCATGATAATCGAGTGATGTAACCCAAAGGCGCAGAATATCTGCTCCCAGTGTTTCATTAATCTTTTGTGGACTTAAAGCATTCCCTTTTGATTTACTCATTTTTTCACCGTCGTCTTGCATTAAGAAACCATGCGCAATTACGTTTTTGTATGGAGCAATGCCATAAAGAGCGACTGAGATGATGAGTGAAGAATTAAACCAACCTCTGAATTGGTCAGCCCCTTCTGAATAAACATCAACAGGAAGTGGGATTTCATTGTTATCAAGAGCAGCAGAGTGACTTGAACCCGAGTCAAACCAAACATCCATGATGTCTTTTTCTTTCTTAAAGATTCCGTTAGGTGAACCTGGATGCGTATAGCCTTCTGGAAGAAGTTCTAATACATCGCGTTCGAACCAAACATTTGAACCAAACTCTTTAACAAGTTCAACGATGTGGTCGAAGACAACTTTGTCCATGATTGGAGTTTCGTCTTCAGCATAGATAATTGGAATTGGAACACCCCAAACACGTTGGCGAGAAATACACCAGTCTCCACGATCAGCAATCATGTTGTGCATGCGTTTTTGTCCCCATTTTGGATGCCATTCAACTTTTTCAATTTCGCTTAGTACATCAGCGCGAACAGAGTCGATTGAAGCAAACCATTGTGTTGTTGCACGATAGATGATTGGAAGTTTTGTTCTCCAGTCATGTGCGTAACTGTGCTTGATCCAGCCCATTTTTAATAGTGCGCCAAGTTCTTCAAGTTTCATTGTTACAGCTTTGTTCGCTTCTTCAAATGTAAGTCCTGCGAATTCGCCTGTTACTTCAGTTAGGATCCCTTGAGCGTTTACTGGTGAGATTGGGTGAATGTCATATTTTTGTGCGACGTTGAAGTCATCAACACCATGGTCAGGTGCCGTATGAACACTCCCCGTTCCCGCTTCAGCAGTAACGTGGTCTCCCATTAAGATTGGGGATAAACGGTCATAGAGTGGGTGTTGTGTAGTAACGCCTTCGAGTTCGCTTCCCTTCATTGTTTTTAATGTAATAATATCTTCGAGTTCAAGACTCTTACTCACATCTTCAATGAGTGATGTCATTAGAATCATTTTTCCATTGTTTGTATCAACTAAAGAATATTCCATGTTTGGATTCAATGAAATCGCAAGGTTTGCGGGAATTGTCCATGGAGTTGTTGTCCAGATAACGAAGTTCGTATCGCTATCTAAAACATCTTTTCCGTCAACGACTTTAAATGCAACATAGATTGCTGGGTCACGACGTTCTTTATATTCAATTTCAGCTTCAGCGAGTGCTGTTTCTGATGAAGGTGACCAGTAGACTGGTTTTAGTCCTTGGTAGATCATACCCTTCAGTGCCATTTCACCAAAGATTTCGATTTGTTTTGCTTCGAAGTCTTTGCTGAGTGTGAGATATGGATTTTCATAATCTGCTACGGTTCCCAGTGCTTTAAAGTCAGCTGTTTGAATTGCGACTTGTTTGAGTGCGTATTCTTCACAGAGTTTTCTGAATTCGTGAACTGGCATCTCTTTACGATTAACACCAAGTTTCTGGATTGCTGTTTCAATTGGAAGTCCGTGAGTATCCCATCCTGGTCTGAATGGCGTTTTAAATCCTGCCATAAATTTAGAGCGCACTAAAATATCTTTTAAAACTTTATTCAGTGCGTGTCCAATATGGATGTTTCCATTCGCATATGGAGGGCCATCGTGTAATGAAAACAAGGGTGCGCCTTCTCGTACATTGAGCATTTCCTCATATAATTTTTCGTCTTCCCAACGTTGTTGGATCGCAGGTTCTTTCTTCGCAAGATTCCCTCGCATTTCAAAGTCTGTTTTTGGTAAGTGCAGTGTTTCTTTATAGTTCATACAATCTTCTCCTTTAAAATAAAAAACGCCCTTATATAAGGGCGTTTGAACGCGGTACCACCTTAGTTTATTGATAATCATCAATATCTTAATAACATTAACGCTTGTCTGTGCGCGAAACTTACTCTAGTTCAGTTTCGTGGCTCCCAAGTGATAACACGCAATGTCCATCTGCATTTTCACCACCATGCAGTCTCTGTATTGGATTTATTTTTGTGTCTTGTCTTGATCTTTACCTATTAATACTTCGTTGGGAATCTCTGGAAATTCCAGGCCCCTTAAAGTATTTTGTAATTTGTATATCTTTTGTGTTAATTCATCACGAAGCTCATGTGATTCTAAAGAGATGCGTGAAACTTCCACTAAGAGTTGGCGTGCCGTAGACATCGCCTCTCTAACAATAATATCAGCATTGCCATAAGCAGTGTCGATAATCGTATTTGCCTCTTTAAGTGAAAGACGTGCCATTTCTTCAGCAGCCTTTTCACGAACTTGAATTTCAGAAAGCAAGTGGGCGTGTCGCTTATCAAGCATTTCCTTTTGAGCACTCAGGGTTTCAATTTGTTTATGATACAGCACCAACTGCTCCTCAAGTGATTTTTGCGTTCCATAGAGTTCCTGGATCGCTTTGTCTACTTCAAAGCGGTCGTAGCCTTGTCTCATAATTCTAAACTTTGGCTTTTGGCTCATGTCTATGAATCGAGATCTTCAATGCTCATTGATATTTCGCCTTCGACACCAATTGTATTCGGTGTACAAAGAATCACATTGTGACCAATCTTTTGAATTGAGCCATCTAATGCGAACACAACCCCAGTTAAGAAATCAATTGTACGCTGAGCGTAATCTCTTTGAAGGCGGTGCAAGTTAACAACTGCAGCACGTTTCTCTTTAAGATAGCGCGCAACATCCTCCGATTCTTCAAATGAACGCGGTTCGAATAGAACCATTTTCGTATTGTTTGGAATGTTGGTTACACCCTTTCCTTTTGGCTTTTCATATTCACTCAAGTTTTCTGTTTCAGAACTTGAAAATTCAATATATTCTTCATCATCAACTGGTGTAATGAAACTCTTAAATTTGTCTTTGAAACTCATTTTCGCGACCTCCGTTTTGAATATTATAACACAATTTTTATTCTATGCTTATTCTATTTCTAAAAGCCCATAGTCACCATCGAGTCGTTTATAAACAACTGCGATATCACGTGTTTCATCATCAGTATAAATAAAGAATGAGTGACCTAACAATTCCATATTTAGAATTGCATCATCAAGATTCATTTCTTTAGCATCTACTGACTTCGTACGAACAAGTTTTGCTTCATCTTCATGTAAATCATCTTCAATTAATTTTAGGAAGGCTGTCGATAGCCCCTCACGATTACGTTTCGAGATCCGTGTCTTGTGACGGCGAATTTGATCTTCTAACTTATCAACCGATTTGTCAATTGCTGCATAGAAATCACTGTGCAATACTTCCGCACGCAATGTTCCGATTTTTGAGGTAATCGTAATTTCCACTTTGGATCCTTGAGGTAAAACGTCAACAACAACGTTGGCTCTCCAAGTATCATCAATATCGAAGTACTTGTTTAGAAACTCAAGTTTCTCCTCAACGCGATTTTGCATCGCCTCAGTAATCTCAACATTTTTTCCATGAATATATACTAACATAATGTAAACCCTCCTATTTGTTTTTATAAATACTATTAAAGAACTTCATTTCCAATCCTACTTCACGACCAGTATCGTATTGACGATTTTGAATTAAATCATCAAAACTGTCGCGTGTTCCTGAAAGAGCATCATCAAGTGCGTTTACTAAAGTAACGCCTAGGTCAACTGATTCCTCGTAGATTTCGATGAACGATTGATTCGATACATCACTAATATCTGTTGGGTTAGACCAAGCTTCTTTCTTAAGATTCAATACATCGTAAGTCGCATCAATTTCGGAGTTCACGACATGGGACGAAAATGCCCATGGCTTGGTTTCCATTTTCTTGATCAGCGGTGTCACAATGTTATGAGGATCGTAAAGGAAATTTAAGATGTTTTTGAATGACACAATTGCAGAGTTTATTACCTTTGCTTCTGTTTTAATTCCAAAGACATCCTGTAGAACCGTTTGGTAAAATGAACTGATGATTCGACGCTCTTGTGAACTTACATTCACAAAACGCTTTGCTTTTAAATCACTCAGGTTCTTTTTCTTATAGTAAGTTACCATGAGTGAGTCAATCATCGATTCATATCGATAATGGTCGAATTCAGTGTCACCTTCGAGTCTATCACTGCGATAGAACACAAAAGGATGAGCAAGTGAATCCAAGGACCAGTGCATAAAATGACCAGCAATATATGATGTTAGAATTTCTTTGCGAACCGGGTCTTTAACTTTTTGAATAAAATCTAAAGCGTAATTAAAGAAGTCATTAATATGTTCTGTATGAACTTTCTGACCAAAGTCTGCAACCATCTTATTCTGGCTTTGATCTTCCCAGGGAAAGACCTTGTAATAAAATAAAATGTCTGGTCCATTACTTCCCAACAAGAAACTCTTGGGATAGTTATGGATTGCTGATTGAACTGAGGACGACTCGAGTTTATTAAAAACATCAAGTGCCATCAATCCGTGTGTAACTACATTAGGTATGAGGGCCACCTCCTTTTGTTTATTATACCAAATTATGATTAGACTTGCATTGTTTTAACGCATTTTTCATAATCTACAAATTCAAGTTCAAGTGCATTCGCAACACCCTTGTTACAAACATTCCCTGCAAAGGTATTCAATCCAAGCATAAATCCTTCATCACTTTTCAATGCAGCATCAAGACCTTGGTTCGCTAAAAGCATCCCATATGGCAATGTCGCATTCGCAAGCGCAAGTGTTGATGTTCTAGGAACTGCACCAGGCATATTGGTTACACAGTAGTGAACGATGCCTTCATCAAGGAAAATTGGGTTTGAATGCGTCGTAGCACGACTCGTTTCAAAGCAACCCCCCTGATCAATCGCAACATCCACAAGGACCGTTCCCGGTTCCATGAGCTTAAGATGTTCTCTTCGAACAAGCTTCGGTGTTTTTTCTCCTGGGAGTAATACAGAGCCTACAATGACGTCTGCTCGTGCAATCTCTTCAAGTAGGGATTGTTCGTCCGAATAAATAGTTTCGACGCGTCCGTTGAACACATCCTCTATATAAGCAAGTCGGTCTAAGTTTCGGTCCAATACCGATACACTCGCTCCCGTTCCTAATGCTGTTTTACATGCACTCATCCCGACAACTCCGCCGCCCAATACAACGACATGGCCTCCGCGTACTCCAGGTACTCCTGATAATAGAATTCCTTTACCACCGTATGTTTTCTCAAGATACTTAGAACCTTCTTGTATCGATAAGCGACCCGCAACTTCTGACATCGGTCTTAGAAGTGGTAGCTGATTTTCTTTGTCTCTTACTGTTTCATATGCGACAGCACTGACTTCGTGTTTCAATAATTGTCGTGTGAGTGTGAGGTTATCTGCAAGGTGAAGATAAGTGAATAAGATGAGTCCTGGTTTCATGAGTGGATACTCTTCTGCCACGGGTTCTTTTACTTTGATCATCATCTCAACAATCTCCCACACATCATTTCTGTTTGTGTGAACGATACATCCTGCTTCTTCATAGAGTGCATCTTCAAAGCCTGATCCGAGTCCGAGTCCTGCTTCAACGTGAACCTCGTGTCCACGGTTGATGTATTCTTTTGCGTGGGCAGGAATGAGTCCTACTCTGTTTTCATAATCTTTAAGTTCTTTTACGCAGCCTATAATCATTGGAATGTCTCCTTTATCTTTGTGATAAATTCTTTTCGACTTCCACGCCAGTCGCAGTTTATTTCTGTACCTCTGTGAATTAGATCATCTTCAATCAACCATGTCTTCATTCCGAGTTGTGAAGCAATGAGGTCTTCTTCAACATCGTTCCCTATCATCAAGCAGTGTTCTGGTATGAGATTGTTGTCGTTGATGATTTCTTGGTAATACTGAAGACTGGGTTTGCAGAAGTGATTTTCTTCAAATCGCGTGATGTCCTCGAAGTCTTCTAATTCGAAGCCTGCCCATTCAATGCGGCGATCGGTTGCGATGCGCGGAAGAATTGGGTTTGTTGCTAGGATAACGCGTTTATTAACACTCTTAAGATGCATCACTGCATCGATCATTTCTTGTGATTGTGATGTTGCCTCTTTTGCGAGTACAAAGTCGTTAAGATAGTACTCATCTAATATGTCCATCATTTGTGATTTAATCTCAGGTCCAACGATTGAACCAAATGTGTCATAGAATACATCCGCATTCGTTTGAGTCGCATCTGTGCTTTCTACCATTGCTTTTTGTCCGATATAAACACTTTTTAGCATTTTCTCCGGTTCTAATAATGCTCCGGTATGCTTTGCTAAGCTCTTAAGGTAAAGTTTTTCAAAGTTTTCTGCGTCCATTGGGAGCAGTGTTCCATCTAAATCGAATAGTACTGTTGTAATCTTTTCCATTTCTTACCTCCTGTTTGTGCTAAATTATATCACAGATTTGGGAGTGATTACGAATGAATATAGATTGCTTAAAGTCTCGTTCTTTGTTATGATTTCATAAGCAAAGGCGGTGAAACCATGGAGAGTCAGTGTTGTAGTTTTATTGAGTGTCCTGAAGATGACGACCCCCTGGGGACGCCAAATTCACGATGACATTCTTGTTTTTATGAGAAAGAGGTATGTCTAAT
>JAAYNU010000080.1 GCA_012520695.1 Erysipelothrix sp. | reverse complement strand
CGTCTCAACACCAAGTCCCTGAAGTGCAAGCTTATCAGCAACTGTATAATTATCGTGACACTCCACATAATTAATACTTTGATCCGGTGAATCAAAAATAGCACTTGGACCGTTAAGATACATATCAATGAGTTCAGACGGAGCACTACCATAAATACCTGAAGTACTTCCATCGAGCTTTCCACCAATCGTATCCCTAAATGAATCATTAAAGAATCGATACCCCGGCAACTCGCGATGATTTTGCATGGTTGCCCTGACTGATTCATCAATGTCACTTGCCATATTCCACCCTTCACCATACAATACGATGTTCGGTTTAATTTCAACCAGTCGACGTCTTATCTCATTCATTGTTTCAATATCACTGATTCCCATTAAATCAAAACGGTATCCATCAATATCAAATGCTTCCACAAAGTATACGCATGAATCAACAATAAACTTACGAACCATTGTAAACTCAGATGCAATCTCATTACCACAGAATGTTCCATCGGATAACTTACCATCTACATATCTAAAATAGTAATACGGAACACAAGCATCAAGGCTTGACCCTTCTACTTCATAGATATGGTTGTATACAACGTCCATACTTACGCCAATACCATGATTATGATATTCATTCACAACATGTGAGAAATCTCTCAATACTTGTAAAGGATCAGAAATGTTTGATGAATACGATCCTTCAAGTGCAAAGAACTGCATTGGATCATATCCCCAGTTATACGCATCAAAGGGATTAAGTTCATCCACTGTTTCAAAATCAGTTAAAGGTTGAATCTGAATCATACCCATTCCTAAATCAAGAATATGCTTCATACCGTAATTTCCATGAGATTCCAATAAACCTAAAAGCTTCCCGCGTTGTTTAAAATCCACAGTAGGATCCATTGTGAAGTCACGAACGTGAAGTTCAAGGATACTATCAGAGACAAGATTAAAATCAACCTTATCAAATGTCATGTCCGCAACGACAGAGGCTCCACGATTGGGAAGTGTTCCCTTGGCATAAGGATCACAAGTTTCGACTACATGACCATTGATATTCACAAGATATGAATATACAAGACCAAGGTGTTCTCCTTTTAGTACGTGTGAATAGAATCCTTTTGAGTCTCGTGTCATTTCAATTGACTCACCCTCTAACTTTAACTTCACAGACACAGATGTCGGAGACCACAATACGAAGTGAGTATCACCCGCTTCAAAATAGGCGCCCAACTTACGATCTGAATCTGTATAGTTTGAATCAAAGAAATCCGTCTTCACAATGAATCGTTGTTCAATCACAACTCGACCCTTGAGCTCTGAATCAAGATTCTGATAGACTCCCAATTCAAGGCCATGAAGCTCAATAACGCCATCAACGACTTCACAAATTTCATTATTAAATCGAATGACATCCTTTTGATTCCAATCCTCTAATGTAACTTTATTTAAATCATCATGAAACGCTCTCATAAATTTTCCCCTCCAAAGTATAAGCAGACACACTTTCCTTATTAACTCTAAACATTCCGATTCCTTTTGAATCAATGACGACTACTTCATCACAGTTTCCTAAAGCATCTTTAAATGTCTTTCCTGCATGATGGACCCCTACGAAAATCTTTTTAAGGTATGATTCATGATTTGAAATCAAGACCGTTAAACCAACATCATTAATGAAGCTCCAAGCAATGCAATGTTCTTCATCAAGCATATCACTCATTAATCCATGCGCATGTTGTCTGAGTTTAATAATTTTTCGAATGCCTTCATCATGTAAGTCCGGTCTGAAGACACACGGAATCCCTGATTCTCTCAATAGAATTAAGGCATTCGCGCTTTCCCTGAACCAAGGTTCAATCATCGATTGCAGTGATTGCCCTGTTTGAGTATCGTGGTTATCCACAAAGGTCAGCGCAAACTGCGGTTGATTAAGTACTAAGGTATTTTTGAATATATCTCTTAAGTCATAATAATGACGTTGTTGAGAAGCATCAAATAAATTGAAATGTAATGGAACATCAAACAACATCATTGAATATTCCGTTTCCATAAGATAGTTACTCAATGCACGAAGATCACTAGACCAGTATTCTCCAATTGCGAGCAGAGATTGATTCTTTCTTAAATGAGCAAGCCACTTTGGAAAAAATTCAAAAGATATATGTTTAACCGCATCAAGGCGTACACCTGAGAAATTATATTTATCAGTATACCAAGTTCCCCAGTTCATATATTCTTCAATAACAGCAGGGTTATTGAAATCCACATCTGCTCCCATTAAGTAATCATAGTTTCCGAGTTCAAGATCAATGTTTTGATCCCATTCTTTACCGACAAACTTAAAGAGTCCTTTACGGCCCGTATTTTGATCAAAATCAACGGAAGTGAAATGGTCCTTATGCCACTTAAAATTTGAATAGACATCCCCTCGTCCCTCAAACAGGAACTTTGTCCATGCCTTAATTTCAAGACGTTCAATATTCTCTTTACGATTAAATTCATTCATTGAAATAACTTGAATTGTTTCCACATCATCCGCACCAAGTTTATGGTTCAATACGATGTCAGCGATAACACCCATACCAAGGGAATTAAGCGTTTCGACCGCGTGAGCATATTCTTTCTCACTTCCGTATTTAGTGTTGACAGATCCTTTTTGATTGAATTCCCCCATATCATAAAGATCATAAACACCATATCCCGCATCGTCATCACCATACTTCGCCTTATAGGCAGGAGGTAACCATACATCCGTAAACCCCAGTTCTTTATACATTTGTGCCTCATCAGCAATTGTATTCCATAGTCGATCTTCTTTGCTAACATACCAATCAAATGCTTGTAGTATTGTTCTCATAAACACCTCCGAAAACGTTTTCCATCTTTATTGTATCTCAAATCTAATCACAAGACAAACATT
>JAAYNU010000079.1 GCA_012520695.1 Erysipelothrix sp. | reverse complement strand
TAGCGAATGAAGGATATCGATTGAAACCACGTCTTGTGATTGATGGATTTGATCGTGAATCGGGTGAAAAAGTATTTGATAACCCAGTAACAATTTTGAATACACTTGATAATGCGGACGCTATGGGTCGTATTCGAGAGGGTATGCGTTTGTGCGTTGTGACGGGAAACTGTGGTGCTGACATCATGAATCTCTCACAAACTGCAGGAGCGAAAACAGGTACGGCACAGGATCATAGTGATAATGTTCAATTGAAAAACAATACATTTATTGCGTTTGCGCCTTTTGAAAATCCAGAAGTAAGTGTTTCATGTGTTATGCCACATGCATACTTAGATAACACGCCAACAGCTATGAATAACTTGTGCGGGGTCGCGAGTTCGCGGGTCTTACAAGCTTATTTTGATTTGAAGACTCCCTAGAGATTATTTTTCTAGGCATGAGTGAAATTGTGTGGTATAATAATCAAGCGAATGAATAAAAATGGAGGTCTACTGATGAGAACACAAGCAGTTTTAGTTTGCCAAGAGTGCAAAGAAGAAAATTACCACTTTACACGTAACAAAAAAGTTCAATTAGAGCGTATGGAAATCACAAAGTATTGCCCACGTGATAAAAAACACACGCTTCATAAGGAAAAGAAATAAGTCGCAAGGCTTATTTTTTATATGAAGATAACACAATTAGTTTCGGGTCTTGTAGAGACCAATACCTATGTGCTTGAGATTGATTCCAAAGTAGTGGTCATTGATCCCTGTTTGGATGAGGGCTATAATGGGCAAAAGCTCCTCAACGCATTAGAAGGTAAAGAAGTATTAGCCGTATTTTTAACTCACGGTCACTTTGATCATATATCGGGCGTTGATTTTGTATGTGAAAAATTCAACTGTCCTTTATACATGTATCACAGTGAAGTACATATGTTGAAATCAGAGAAACATAATCTCTCAACGATGACACATGAACCTGTGAGTATTAAAACAGAACCAATCGCAATTGATTGTGAACCACTTACAGTGGGACCCTTTGAATGTGATGTGATTTTAACGAAGGGTCACACAAGTGGTTCAATTTCATATGTCTTTGATGAAGACATATTCGATGGAGACTTTATCTTTAAAGGAACCATCGGAAGAACGGATCTTCCAACGGGAAGTCAGAGCGATATGAATGAATCCATTAAAGAATTCATTGAAGACTTTAAGGATACAGATTTCAATTTATATCCGGGGCATGGTGATTCCACGACGCTTTATCATGAAATGAAAACGAATCCTTACTGCCAATAATATACAAGGTGTCTCTCATTAGAGGGCACTTTTTTTGTTATAATAAAACAAAAGAAGAAAGGAATACATCGATGGAAATGATTGCGTTATTACGAGGTGTTACTCCTACTGGGAAAAATAGAATCCCTAAGATGAGTGAGCTGGTTACGAATCTTTCAAATGCAGGCTTTAATAATGTTAGAACATACATTCAAAGTGGTAATATCATCATTGATTCAAATCTCTCGAGAAAAGAAACATCTATGATGATACACTCACTAATTTTTAAACATATTGGAGCTGATTTAGCGCTT
>JAAYNU010000078.1 GCA_012520695.1 Erysipelothrix sp. | reverse complement strand
TAGACATCAAATTCTGAACTATCCGTGTTACGAACGATTTCTCGTGCTTGGATATCATTTGATTCACTGAACCCATAAGTCCAAACACTTGGTTTAAATGTCATCTCACTGAAATGAGGATCATCTCCCCAAACAACAAGAAGCTCTTTAACGTTTTGAGAAAACTCCTCGAACGCTGATAAGTAATCCGCTTCAGATTTGAAATAATCAACGTGATCAATTTCAAAATTTGTCATAATCGCAACATCAGGATGATACGATAAGAAATGACGACGGAATTCACATGCCTCAACAGCAAAGTACTCATCATCAGCAACTAAGTCACCTCGACCATCGCCAATGAGGTAGCCTGTTTCTTTTGTATACGACAACATATCTCTAAGAAGTGTTGTTGTGGTTGTTTTACCATGTGATCCACTGACCGCAATCGTGCGATAATCGGACATGATTTCTCCTAAGAAATCGTGATAGCGAACAACTCGAACTGTGTCGTTATTCTTTGCCGCTAATACTTCAACATGATCATCACCAAATGCATTCCCGACAATAACACTCATGCCGTCTTCAATGGAATTTGCATTGAATTCAGAAATCGGGATTCCAAGATCGCGGAGCGCATCTTCTGTAAAGAAGTGCGTTGCAATGTCTGATCCCTGTACGTGGTATCCGAGCTTATAGCAAATACGCGCAAGCGCAGCCATTCCCGTCCCCTTAATACCAACAAAATGTAATCGTCTATTCTTCATCTTCATTTAACCCTTCTAAATAATCAAATAAAGAAGCTTGAACCTCACCTGCATCAGAACTTGGCGTCAGCATATCACTGATATCAATTTCTAATAATGAAGAATCAATGCTGTCTTTTTGATCGACCACTTCTACTTTACCAAACATCGGGCTGATAATTTCAGTTAATGGTTGGCGTGTTTTTACTTCTGTAAATACTTTGTTTTCAATTGGTTCTGATGGACTTTCTGGTCCCCCAAAGATGGGTGAAATGATGTCTGTACGCTGGTATTTTTTTGATACTTTAGGTACAACCTTCTTCACTTCAACAATAGGTTCAGAAACATCCTTTGTCACATCAACGTCAATCATCATTGATTTACGTTCTTCAGTAACAACTTGAATGATTGGCTCTTCAATCACTTCCTTGATTACAGGAACTGTTTTTTCTGCCATTGGTTTTAACTTCGGAATTTCAAGAACATCCGGTGTTGAATCCAATTCTTCTTCAACTCTTATTTCTTCTTCTTCGAATAACACTGAAGCTATTTTTTTCCATATACTAGCCATATAGTTTTACACTCGCTTTCTGCTTAATCAATTTTATCATCGGGGTTTAAGTGATTGTACATGTCAATTAAACTCCCGGCTTCAGGAACGGTCTGTTCAAAGAACCCTTCATGAATCGGATTATATTCAATAATTTCCTTATTGGAATAATTTGCCACAATTAAATCTTCATTCACTTCCACAGAACGCATAATCGTCAACATTGAATCCAAAACATACTCGATGTTGTGATCTCCCACAATACCCACTAAATCAACGAGGCCGTTTTCCAGCACAAGTGCTTTAGAATGTTCTAATTCAATAATTGTGAGCGTAAAAGTTCTCTGTTCATCGTGTGTGTCTAAATACGTTCCCTCTTTACGAAGTGTTCCTTCTGTTTCATCACTGACACGATTAACGATGCGTTCTTTATTATAGTAACGACTCGCTACGATTTCAGATACCTTCAGATTCATCATCACTTCAGTATCTTCCATGCGAATGAGTGTAGAAATAGGCGTTGATGCCTTCACTCCAAACTCAGGAGACAAGTAATACTTCACATACGATTTAGATTGATTGGAACCAGCTGGCAGCGGACGAGACAAGCTCTCCTGGATAATGACATCCACATCCGTTTGAGCACTACACGCCGCTAACAATAGGATTGATAATAAGATGAGTCCTAATTTACGAAACAAGGTCATCACCCACCAACAAATTCATCAGTGCTTTCTTAGCTGCAAGATAATCATTCGTGTCAAGAATACTTGACGAAGTATGAATACCACGCGCTACAAGACAGCATGTTAAGGTCTTAACACCTTCTAAAGACTTATGAACGATCCCTGCATCCGTCCCACCATTACTGTAATAGTATTGATGTTTTATGGATTCTTTAACGCAGACATCGACGAGTTTATAAATCATTTCCTTATCAGCGATGAAGCTACCATCCATCATTCGAATGAGAACCCCTTCACCCAGTTTACCAATTGCTTTTGAATCAAGAGCATCGTTTGCTGGAGAACAGTCCAATACAATCGCAACATCTGGTTTCACCGTTTGCGTAATTGTCTGAGCTCCTCTCAAACCAACTTCCTCTTGAACACTGGCACCGATGTATAAATCGAAGTCCAGTTCCACATCCTTCAGTGATTTCAATAAATCAATGCTCATGACACAACCATAACGGTTATCAAAAGCTTTGGCCAAGAGACGATGATCATTCAACTGTTCAAATACACCTTGAACGACAATCATATCCCCAACAGAAATACCCATTTTCGAAATATCTTCTTTATCATGTGCACCCACATCCACAACCATCTGTGGAATCTCAATTGATTTCACACGGTCTTTAGGTTCCAGCATGTGAGGTGGTGTTGAACTGATGGCTCCCATGTAAGTATCACCCTTACGCGTTGTTAATCGAACACGATGCGCTAAAAGTGTTTGCGCAAACCATCCACCAACGGGATGAATCTTTAAAACACCATTATTCATAACTTCTTTTACAAGAAAACCAATCTCATCCATGTGAGCTAAAACCATCACGCGCTTTGCGTTTGGGTTCTTACTTTTCTTAACAGCCATAATAGACCCTAAGTTATCACGAACGATTTCGTCACAATACGGAAAGTAAGCTTTATGTAGATAGGATGCTACAGCATGTTCATGACCACTGACACCATCAATTTGAGTTAATTCTTCAAACCATTGTAGTTGTTCTTTACTTAACATCTTTCTTCCTCCATATCGCACGATAGATGGGCTGTCCCATCGAAACAAATTTACGTTCATATTCAGTAAACGGATCCACATTCTCTGAACTTCTAAAATCAACATTCACTTCCACAAGTTCAAATTTGTGAGCTCCAACACTCACAAGAGAATAATTGAATAAAGACTGATTATCTGTCTTCATACAAATCTCTCCTGTATCACTTAAAATTTCATAGTAATCATCAAGCTTATCTTTATATGATAAACGACGTTTTTCATGACGTACTTTAGGCCATGGATCTGAGAAGTTCAAATGAACCACATCAACCTCGCCAGGACCAAACATCTCATTGAGTTTCTTCGCATCACTGAAGATGAATCGCTTGCGATCACCTGGATGCTTTTCTAATTTCTTGAGAGCAATTGATGATGCAGTAAAATCACGTTCCATCGCTACGATACCGCGCTCAGGATAGAGATCCGCCATTTGATGCCAATAGTCACCCTTACCTGCACCGATTTCAAGATGCAATAAGTCACAATCCAATTCCTTTTTCCAATTTCCTTTAATCGTTTCAAATTCATTTACAGTATAATCTTTAAATGTTTCAAACACTTCATTAGACCAATTCTTTTTACGTAATCTCACGATAAGTCACCTCACATATATGCTCATATTGTACCATGTTTAGGAGGCTTCATGTAAAATTTTACATAAATTTCATTTCTATGATAAAATACCACTATGAAACCAAAAATCGCAGGAATCGTGGTCGAATACAACCCATTTCACAACGGACACATACACCACATCTATGAAACACGAAAAATCACGAACTGTGATGTTTTAATTGCGATTATGTCCCCTAATTTTGTCCAAAGGGGTGAACCCGCTTTTATCAATAAATGGCAACGAACCCAAGCTGCTTTGGAACACGGCGTTGACCTTGTGATCGAACTCCCAACCTATTACGCAGTTCAGTCAGCCGATTACTTCGCAATGGCCTCAGTCATACTCCTCAAACTTGCGGGCATTGACACACTTGTGTATGGTGCTGAATCCCTCAAAATTGAAACAAAAGAGTTCAATCAAACGATCATGGATGAAGGCAAATCATATCCAGCCGCAAACAACTCCGATTCCCCCAATAATATCTTAGCTGAAGCCTACGAGAAACAAGTCGAGGGAAAAGATATTAAGACCATAAGAATCCAGAGAACCAATCAATACCACGACACTGATATCAATCATCCGATTTCAAGTGCAAGTGCCATTCGAAAAGCACATAAGGAACACGTAGCCCTAAACCACACTACACCCATGTCTTTCGATACCATTCAAACACACACCCTAGAAGACTACCTTCCCTTCATTCAATATGAACTCACAAGTAAAACAAACCAAGAATTAAGCACCATCAATCTTATGAGTGAAGGTATTGAGAATCTATTAATTAAAAACAGGAACATAAACATCATCGAATCATCCGTAAATAAGCGCTACACACGTTCTCGCATTCAAAGAACACTCATAAACGTATACTTACACCTTAAGAAAGATGAACCCGCGTTACTCACTCAATTCAGAGTGCTTGGAATGAACTCGGTTGGACAAAAGCACCTCAGTACACTCGATACAAATCTCTACACAAGCCAATTCAAAAACTACATCAATAAGGACATGGAACTGAAAGCCAGTGAGCTTTATGCTCTCCCTTATTCAGAAGAGTATCAAAAGGAAACACTTCAAAACGAAATCCAAAACATCATTATCATCAAGTAGACGAGAGTCTGCTTTTTCTATGCTACAATAAATAAAAGAGGTAAACCCATGATCCTAAGACAAATACAAACAAAACAATCACTACCCGACCAGTATCCCTACAACAGCACCCACTTCTCTCAACTAGAGTTCACAAGTCCAGTGACTTTTTTGACGGGTGATAATGGAAGTGGTAAATCAAGTTTCTTAAGAATCATCAAAGAACTATCCAATGCAATTGATATTGGACAAGGTAGAAAATTTGATCATAACCTTAAACATCAGTTTGAATCCTATTACCAACTAAGTTGGTCTCAAAAATCACATCGCGGCTTCTATCTTCAAAGTGAAGACTTCCTTAATTACCTTCTCTGGGCAGAACGAGAAGAACACTATTATGAAGAACAATTAAAAGAAGTCGATGAGCGCCACGAAGATAAAACACGTCTTGAATACAAACTTGAATACGGAGTCCACGAAGGCAATCGAAAACGAATGAACACAATCACTAAAGAGATTGCGCATGCATCTCATGGTGAAGGATACTTAAAATTCTTTGAATCAAGACTCAAAGATAATGCACTCTATTTACTCGATGAGCCCGAGACTCCGCTATCATTTCATTCACAACTCGCATTTCTAGAAATGATGGATAAAGCAATCAAACGAGGCTGTCAGTTTATCGTATGCACCCACTCACCCGTTCTCTTGGCCTATCCCGATGCTCAGATCCTGTATTTCGACCATACCATCACCGAGGTCACCTATAACGACCACCCATTGGTCACAAACCTCAAAAACTTCCTTGATGCACCAGAGCGCTTTATGCACTACCTGCTCAACGACGATAATGAATAAGTAGAAGACAATAAAGAAGTGCAAATCTCAATCAACGATTGGGATTTGCACTTTTATAATCTATCACTTATTTAACGCTTTTTTTCATTCTCAAGTTTCGAAAGATATAAACGCATTCCTTTTGAGATAAACAAGGAGAATATACCGATGTATAGGAACATCACGATTTTTGAAGTGTCATATCCCAGTCTAAACAATGAAAAAATGATGAAGAATGCGAATGATATTGGATTAATATATTTATTGAGTGACTTCGTAGTTTTTATTGTCCTTTATTTTAGCTTCTGACGCAGTATTTCAGAAAGGTGTTTCTCAATCTCCACATAAGCGTCGATGTTGATGTGAAGACCGTCTGTTGTGAACTCAGATTTCAGGTCACCATGTTCATCACTTAAGTATTCATTCAAGTTATAAAACTCAATTCCTTTAGAGAGCGCAAGAGATCGATAGACCTCGTTGAGCTCATCCACCGTCTCATTATCTCGATTGATTAAGACATAGTGGTTGATGAGATGCGATTTATTAATTGGGAACGTTGCGAGAAGGATTATGCGAGTGTTTGGAAGACTCACTTGAATCTTGGTAATCATCGTT
>JAAYNU010000264.1 GCA_012520695.1 Erysipelothrix sp. | reverse complement strand
TCTTGGAAACTATTACTTAAACATGGAAGAAACTCCAGAAGAATTCTTCGAGAAGGCTGATGCATGTGATGCACGCGGAGATATCGTTGAAGGTGCTAAATGGCGTCTCTTTGGTACAAACCAAGGTAAGGCATTTAGAAACATTCATGAAGCGCGTATGGCTTATGAGAATCACTTGATTCACTTGCATACTCGTATCGTGGTTCGTGCTTCTTCTATTGGAAAAACTAACTTTACTGCGAAGCAAAATGGTCTCTACTTGATCACAACGCTTGGTAAATTAATCTTTAACGAAATGTTCCCAAGTGACTTCCCTTACTTAAATGAGGTAAGTGCAGATAACTTCAAGGGTACTCCTGACAAGTTCTTCGTTCAAATGGGTGAAGATGTTAAGGAAATCATCAAAGCAATGCCTTTAAACAATGACTTCAAGAAAAAAGATCTTGAGCTCATCATCAAGGAAATCTTTGATCACTACTCACTTGATAAAACATCTGAAATTCTTGATAGCATCAAGGACCTTGGATTTGAATTCTCAACAATCGCTGGTATGACAGTCGCACTAAGTGACATTAACGTTGCACCTAACAAAGAGCGCTATGTCGAAGAAGGTAAGATCAAGGCAGCTAAATTGATGAAACAACGTCAACGTGGTCTCCTAACTCCTCAAGAGTGGGAAGGCAAGTTGATGCAACTGTGGGAAGGCGTTAAGAACGTCGTTGGTTCCGAGTTGATGGAGAACTTACCTCGTAAGAACCCAATCAACATGATGGCAACATCTGGTGCTCGTGGTAACGTATCTAACTTTACTCAGTTGGCTGGTATTCGTGGATTGATGGGTAAACCAACTCAATCGAAATCGAAACAAGGCTTCCAATCATCAATCATTGAAGTTCCAATCTACTCATCTTTCCGTGAGGGATTGAACGTATCTGAGTTCTTCGTTTCAACTCACGGTGTGCGTAAAGGTCTTACGGATACGGCTCTTAAAACAGCTGAGTCTGGTTACCTAACTCGTCGTCTCGTTGACGTTGCTCAAGATGTAACAATCGTTGAGGAAGACTGCTTCAGTGACAATGGTTACCTCGTAGAGGAAATCGTTGACCGTAAATCAAATACAATTTTGGAGGATCTACATGATCGTCTCGTCGGTCGTTTCATTAAAGAAACAATCGTTGATCCAAAAACTAAAGAAGTTATTATTGAAGAAGACGAATATGTTGATGAATTAACTGCTAAACGCATTGTTGGTGCAGGCATCAAATCTGTTCGAATTCGTTCTGTCTTCACATGTGAGTCTCGCAATGGTATCTGTCAAAAATGTTACGGAAGTAACATGGCAACAGGACAACTTGTTGAGCAAGGTGAAGCAGTAGGTATCGTGGCCGCTCAATCAATTGGTGAGCCAGGAACTCAGTTAACCATGCGTACATTCCACACGGGTGGTGTTGCGGTTGCCGGTGGTGAGGATATTACTCAAGGTCTACCTCGTGTTGAGGAACTCTTTGAAGCACGTTCTCCAAAACTAGCAGCAGCAATCTCAGAAATTACAGGGAACATCACGGACATCCGCGATGCAGACAATGGTTTCGGCTATGTCATTACTGTTACGAATGAACAACGTACTGTTGATCATGCAACACTTCCTCACCAACCAGTTCGTAACTGGTTAAAAGTGGGATCAGAAGTTGTTGCTGGGGATAAACTAACCGAAGGTTCAGTTGATCCTAAGAAACTTCTAGACTACTCAGGTCGTCTGGCTGTACAACAATACATCCTTAAAGAAGTTAAGAAAGTTTACCAATCCGGTGGAATCGAAATCTCCGATAAGCACATTGAAGTTATGATTAACCAAATGATGCGTAAAGTGATTGTTGTTGATGGTGAAGATACAGGCATTAGCCCAGGTGTTCAAATGACACTTGATCGTATGACAACTATCAACGAAGAAACACTAATGGAAGGTAAAAACCCTGCACGTTACTTACCAGTACTGCTTGGTATTTCGAAAGCTTCTGTTGAAACAGAATCATTCTTATCCGCTGCATCATTCCAAGAGACTACTAAAGTTCTTACGGAAGCAGCAATTAAATCGAAGATTGACCCATTACACGGTCTTAAAGAGAACGTTATTATCGGGAAACAAATTCCTGCTGGTACCGGATCACACTTATACCGCGAATCAACTGAACGCGTTAAGGAACTCGCAGCTCAATTAAAACTTGAGCGTGAAGAACGTAACGTCGTACAAGAAGAAGATTCATTGTTAAGCGAAATCGTTAGAGGATAGATAAAATTAGGCTTACCATTCACATGGTAAGTCTTTTGTTCGATGGGCATGTTACCAAGCCGATGGGTTGAAAGATACCCTACCACCTCACTAATGATTTCGGAAGGTAAGCTGTAAGCAAGGGCATTGTT
>JAAYNU010000077.1 GCA_012520695.1 Erysipelothrix sp. | reverse complement strand
TGGATGAGCTTAAAGTGAGAATAAGTAAACGCAGTCTTAAACTTGAAGTCAGTGATGAAGCGATGAGAGAAATTGTCAGCCGAGGTAGTGACATCGAATTTGGCGCACGACCTATGAAACGATTCATTCAACATGAAATTGAAACCATCATTGCTTACAAGATTCTTGAAGAAGATTTATTGGATAATACGATCCTCTATCTCGACTTCAAGGATGACACATTCAGTGTTGAGATTAAGTTAGCTCAACAAGTTATGAATTAAGTTACGATAAC
This sequence comes from Erysipelothrix sp., assembly GCA_012520695.1. Lineage (GTDB taxonomy): Bacteria > Bacillota_I > Bacilli_A > Erysipelotrichales > Erysipelotrichaceae > Erysipelothrix. The sequence goes on along the minus strand of JAAYNU010000077.1, from coordinate 4,156 downwards.
GACCTTCGGGTCGTTTTTCGTGTGTATGGCTATGGTATAATATACAAAAGGTGGAGGAAATGTATGAAATCTAGTAAAGAATTTATGGCACAAGGAACACAGTTTATCATTATGCAATTGGGATTAGCCTTAGTCCTATCGGGCTTAAATATTCCGATTCTTGGCATAGCAGCATTTGTTTTTCAAGTCATGGGAATTAATCGACTGATCAAAGGGGCTCAAGATATTTTTGATTTTAAATTAGCGCGTTGGGCGATTGTCGCAACCTTTGCAGCAGCGTTCTTACTCGCAGGATATCTCACCAATCTCATGATGAACAATCCAGAGATGGATCCATTGACGCTCTTAGATTCCAACAAAGGCGTCTACATGATTGTCTTAATCATGGCTATGATCTCAGACTCAGTGTTCTATTTCGTATTCTCAGGATTATCAACCTATTCATCGAATGTATTAGAAGACGAGAAGTTGTCAGAAACATACAATAAAATTAAACTCGCAATCATCGCAACCTTAATACTATCAATAGTTAGTCTAGTCCTACCGCAACTTGATCGTCTTACGTATGTAGTTGCGATTTCTCTTCGAGTGTTTTATTTATACGTATTATGGGGAACGAGGAACAAAATTCTTCAACTTGATGCCTAGTATAATAGTATAATCCAAGAAGTAGAAGGCATTATTGGTGCTTTGAAATCGGGTGTTGGTGAGTGAAATCCCAAACATAAGTTACTGGCGTCATCAATTAAATTTGGTGGCGTTTTTTCGTGTTATAAAGTTGTGAGAGTTTCTATCGCCGAATGCAATTCGTTCGATAACTTCATTTACATAATGGTACTTTAATGAGTTCTGATTGATTCTTCATGTTTCTGCAAAGTATTCACCATTCCGCACCGTTGATATAGTCTTTAGTTTGATAATATTTATTGTATTCGCTAAAATAATGTGATATTCTTCACATAGAGTAGTGAAGCAAATACACTATATTATTTTAAAAGGAAATAGAAGGGAGGTTATCGATTACGAGGAGACTTGTATTTGTCGCTTTTATTCTAATGTTAATTCAACCCTTTATGTTAAAATGTTGGAGGCTGTAAATATGGCTTGGGGTTACTACATTTATTAGAAAAAAGGTTGGAGCAACGAGTTTTTAGTGATTAGTTTTTTAAACTTAGAGGAGATATGTATGTATAAAAAGATATTATTAATCATAAGTGTCCTTTTTTTGAGCGCTTGTGGAAAAACGGTTGAAGAAGCACCAGTTGCTCCAGAGGAAGTACCTGAAGTCGTGGAGAAGTATCCTGAGTTAAAATTTAGCCCAGGGGACTTTTTAACAAAGGTAAATAGTACTGTCTTTACGATCGGTGATGAGAATACTGTGGTGGATACGCATTATGGTGAAAACGAATTTTTCTTTACTACAAATTATCTCAATGAGGAAAATTCTGCTTCATTTGTTACTGATGAAATTTTCCGTGTAAAAGTAAATGACTCAACGGATCCGCTTCAACTTGAATCAATTTATAAATTTGATGAAGTCGCTCGAGTCTTTGATATCCATCAATTTCAAGATTCAATTTACGTGTCAATCATTGAAAATCGTTCTGAAAGTGGTTTATCGAAGCATAAAGTTGTCCGTCTCACGGATTCGGGTTATGACGTTCTATATGAAGTAACTGTTGATTGGCCTTATGACTCACCGAGCTACTACGTAGCCAACAATAAACTATACATGACCAGTTTGAATGTCGCAATTGAAAATAACCGATATATTCAGGAGTATAAACTTTTGGTCCTTGATGGTGATGAATTTGTGACCGTTGGTTCTAATTTGTGTGAAGGCTTATCCTACGAAGAGTGTTATCGTTACCAATCCTATTCCTCCAGTTTCGAAGATGGTTTCATAATTACTCAACATTCATTGGTCGATGAAAATGACGTCTTAATTTGGGAGGTCGACAAGGAGGGAGCTCTAACAAAATATAATTTTGATGAGTTCACTCATGGTTTTGCATATGTAAAAGATTTAGATGTGCACTTAGCTTCAACTAAAAAAGGAATTAGCATTATTGAAAAAACTGGTAAAAAACATCTCATCTTTAAGTCAGATAATCATAATTATCCTTTATTAGTAGATGGTACGGACGTACATGGTATTTTTCAAAGTAGCTATGCGACCATGTCAAAAATTGATCTGAAAAATATGACCATCGCTCACCAAACGGCTGAACCTGAAATAAAATCCCCAGTATGGCCACAGTGGCTTATCAAAGAAGATAAAATTTACGTCAGTCTTCATAATGATTACCAAGTTCAGATTATTGAATATGAAAAATAAGCATACCGTTTATATGAGTTCTGGTTTAAGTTTAGATTAAGGGATAATTTATCTGTTGATACTGAACCGAACCCCAAAACTTGAACAAAGATTAAAATTGACTCATAATAACTCTCATGATGTAAATGAGAGTTATTTTTTCGTGACACAAGTGTCATATTTTAAGGTAATATATTCGATATACTAGTAGTACGAGGTGAACATATGAAAATTTTAGAAGTTAAAAACTTAACGAAGATATATAAACAAGGGAAACACGAAGTGCGTGCACTCGACAATGTCTCTTTGAGCATTGAGAAAGGGGAGTTCGTTGCGATTGTGGGTCCCAGTGGGAGTGGTAAGTCTACGCTCTTACACATGATTGGCTGTGTTGATTCTCCCACATCAGGAACACTGGAAATAGATGGTCTTCTTACAAGTACAATGAATGAAGACAGTCTTACGATATTTAGAAGGAGACATATTGGACTCATCTATCAATTCTATAATCTTATTCCAATCCTCAATGTTGAAGAGAATATTCAATTACCCGTACAACTGGATCAAAGTGATGTGGATGAAAAATACTACAATGAATTGATTGAGAGTCTTGGATTGAGAGAACGATTGAAGCATCTTCCCAACCAATTATCGGGTGGGCAACAGCAACGCGTTTCTATTGGTCGTGCTCTCATGAACAAACCCTCCATTGTCCTAGCAGACGAACCAACGGGAAATCTTGATCAAGAGAACTCCAAAGAAATCATTGATCTACTTAAATAATCGAGTCAGTATTTAAAACAAACCGTAATCCTTATTACTCACGATGAATCCATTGCGCTTCAAGCCGATCGAATCATTAAAATTGAGGATGGGCGCATTGTGAAGGACAGTAAAACACGATGAACATACTTCATAAACTGGGTCTCAGGCGCGTTCAGTCCGATAAAACTCGTTCCTTACTAACAATTCTCAGTGTTGCGCTCTCAGTAGCACTGATTAGTGTTATTGTAGTGAGTGCGAGTGTTGGGTATCAGTTATCCATGAATGCTCAAAAGGATTCATTACCACAGTACAACGTTAAATTTGAGAGTGCTGGAACGGATACAAACACCATCATTAAGAGTCTTGATTCGGTGGACTTTGTATCGATTGAAACGCTTGAAGGATACCTTGATTTTGGATTCGAGGATTTCATGATTCCGTTGGTGGGCCTTGATCCAGTACAGGATAGAAAGATGATGTCAAAAGAATCAAGAAGGATTTCCTATGAAATCGATGGTGGGCGTTTACCAGTAAATGAGGATGAAGTTCTCATCAATAACATTCTATTATTCGATTATGAACTTGATATTAAACTCGGGGATGTGATTAAGGTATACAATCACCAAGATAAAGAGGATGCCATTCATACCCGTGATGTGCTTGTGGTTGGGTTTACTTCCAGTATGCCAGAGCTTGTGATATCACGTTCTACAGATAAACCATTGAGCGAAAAAGCGGCAATCAGATTTGAGGACACAATCTCAAGAAGTGATTACAAAGACCAAATATCAATCATTAAGGAGCACACACGCACAAGTACTAATGTGAAAGATGATGTGGTTTTAGAGGACAGTTTTCTATTCTATGAAAACAGTGAACTCAATCTCGTCTTAGGAATTTCGGGTAAACCCCATCCCTTGATGCTTGCATTCGCAAGTATCAAGGCATTCTTTCTGTTGATTGCGTGCAGTGCTTCCATTGTGATCATCTACAATGCCTACAATGTATCGCAGGAACAAAGACTCTACCAAAGTGGGATCATTCGAAGTGTGGGTACAACGCGTAAACAATTGA
>JAAYNU010000076.1 GCA_012520695.1 Erysipelothrix sp. | reverse complement strand
CAGATTTCTGGAGTTGAAGGGTATGTTGAATCCGCAGGCAGTGGTTTAGTCGCTGCATTAAACATGTTTAATGCAGCGACTAAACCACTGCCTGCGGATTCAACATACCCTTCAACTCCAGAAATCTGTCCCGCAAAGAATACATGCGGTGTTTCTTTCGCTTGGAAATGTTTGTTTAGTACTAACGGTGATTTGATGAATGTGTTTCGATGCATTACACCGTAGCGAACTATCTCAACATTCTCAAGTCCTGGAATCATTTGGATAACCTTCTTTTGGTCACCCCATTTTAAGCGCGTTTGAAAGCCTACCAGGTTGTATAAGCTTCCGGCAGCATCATCTTGTCTTAATTGAACCACAGCGTGTGGGCGTGTGCCATCAGGCTTCTCAAGACCTACTGGCTTCATTGGGCCAAACAATAATGTTTTAGGTCCACGAACTGCCATTTCTTCAACCGGCATGCAGCCTTCGAATACTTTAATGTCTTCAAATTCTCGCATCGGTGCTTGTTCTGATTCAAGAACTGCTCTATGGAACGCTTCATATTGATCGCGATCCATTGGACAGTTGATATAATCATCGCCATTCCCTTTATCATAACGTGATTTACGATATGCGATGTCAAAGTTAATCCCATCGACCGATACAATTGGCGCAATCGCATCATAAAAGTACAGTTCCTCTTGTCCGAGTAATCCCATTAAGTGTTTTGAGAAAGCATCGGATGTAAGTGGACCTGTTGCGATGATAGTTGGTAAATCATCAAGTTCAGTCATTTCTTCATTACGGATGATAATATTATCCATTGATTTAATTTCTGCAGATACTTGATCTGAGAAACCAACGCGGTCAACCGCTAGTGCGGAACCTGCTGGAATTCGGTTTTTGTCGCCATTACGAATGATAATACTGTCTAAAATACGCATCTCTTCTTTAAGAAGACCAACTGCGTTTTTTAAATCATCGGATCTGAATGAGTTTGAACATACCAGTTCCGCAAAGCCTTCACTTACGTGAGCCGGTGTCATTTTAACCGGTCTCATTTCTACTAACTCAACAACATAGCCTCGCTTTGCGAGTTGATATGCTGCTTCACTTCCGGCAAGTCCTGCCCCTACTACTCTAACTTGCGCTTTCTTCATTTTCTGTTTCTTCCTTTTTATTTTTTTTCTTAAAATTATCGTTAGGTTGAATGTATCGACATTTCGGGAATGCGGAACATGCCACAAACTCCGTTTTATATCGGCTCATTCGTTTCACGAGTGGTGAACCGCATTCTGGGCACATTTCTCCCGTTTGTACTGGTTCAGGTCGTTTATTTTCTTCGAGTGCTCTATTGTATTTGCATTTTGGGAATCCTGAACATGCGATAAAGCGACCGTAACGGCCATTTCGATACACAAGTTCTTCGCCACAGTCCGGGCATTTTTCTCCGACTTTTTCGTCTTCGATTTTTACCATTGTTTCATCTGCTTCAGCTAAGAGCGGATAGAATTTGTCCACAAAGCGTTGCAGTGCTTCAACGTTATCTTCTGTTCCCATGGCAATGCGGTCGAGTTCTTCTTCCATCTCTGCAGTATAGTTTACGTTAATGATGCTTGAAAAGTGCTCTTGAAGCGCATCGTTAGTGAGAACACCTTGTTCGGTTGGTTTAAAGACCTTTGTTTTAGAGGTTTCTGAAACGGCACCGAATGTTGAATAGGCTCGATATACGATTGTATCGAGGATCATTGAGTATGTACTTGGTCGTCCAATACCCAACTCTTCCAGTTCCTTAATTAAGCGTGCTTCTGTAAAGCGTGCTGGTGGTTGTGTAAAGTGTTGGTTTTGTTCGATCTTCTCAGCTTTATACTGTTTCTTCTCGTCAATTGTTCCAATAATCTTGTCACTTGTTTTTTCGTAGTCATAGACTTTCAAGTAACCATCGAATGTGAGTGTTGAACCTGATCCATTGAAGTCGTAACCATTTTGTGAGAATACAACGGATACAGCGTCGAATTCAGAAGGTGCCATTAATGACGCCATAGTTCTGAAATAGATGAATCTGTAGAGTTTGTACTCATCAGGTGTTAGGTATGACTTAATTGAATCGGGTGTACGATCAATACTAGTTGGTCGTATGGCCTCATGGGCGTCTTGTGTATTTTCTGTTTTCTTACCCGCTCGGTATTTACCCATGTATTTCTTACCATGGTTTTCAAGGATGTATGCTTTCGCATCCGCCACAAAACTATCGGATAGTCGTGTGGAGTCCGTTCTCATATATGAGATTAACCCTTCTGTTTCTGAACCCATTTGAACTCCTTCATAGAGTTTTTGGGCAACGCGCATGGTCTTCTTAGCCGCAAAGCCAAGTCGAGTTGATGCTTCTTGTTGGAGGGTTGATGTGATAAACGGTAATTTTGATTCTCGTTTACGTTTTTTCTTTTCAAGCTTACTGATATCAAAAGGTCCTTGAACTGCATCGAAGACTGTTTGTGCTTCTTCCGCATTGCTCATAACAAGTTTCTTACCTTTATATCGTTCAGCACTTGTTTCAATCACATTGCCTTCGTTTTCAAACAAGGCAAGTACTGACCAGTATTCTTCTGGAATAAATGCATCGATTTCTTTTTCACGATCAACAATAAGTTTTAACGCTACGGATTGTACGCGCCCCGCTGATTTACTTTTAATTTTAGATTGCAGTAACTTAGAAAGTTTAAATCCAATGATACGGTCTAAGATACGGCGTGTTTCTTGGGATTTAACCATTTTCATATCGATTGAGCGTGGTGCTTCGAACGCTTTTAAAACCGCATCTTTTGTGATTTCGTTAAAGATAACGCGGTTGTCTTGTTCTATTTCAAGTCCTAATTCATCCGCCAAGTGCCATGAGATGGCTTCTCCTTCGCGGTCGGGGTCAGTTGCGAGGTAAACAATATCAGCTTTTTTGGCTTTTGCTTTGAGTTCCTTTACAACGTCTTTCTTTTCTTTACTTATTTTATATGTTGGTTTGAATTCATCTTCAAAATCAACTCCAAGTCCATCTTTACCGCGTGTCGCAAGATCACGGATATGGCCTTTGGATGATACTACTTCAAATCCATCACCTAAATATTTTTCAATTGTTTTTGATTTTGAAGGTGACTCAACGATTACTAGATTTTTCATGTACTTCACTCCTTGTTTATATTTTGCGTATTTTTTAAATGTTTGTCAATACACTCGCCCCATCGCCAATTAAGTGGTTGCATCCTGCTCCCGCTCTTTCATCGATATTATGAGGTAGGCATATTATGTCTCGATTGATCTTTACTGCTTCATCAACCGTAGTAATTGTTCCGCTTCGAATTTCAGCTGCCATGATGTATAAAGAATCTGATAGCGCTGATATAATTCTGTTTCGCATTGGGAAATGATGTTTCCTGGGTTCGCGTCCGTTTGGATACTCACTGATGATGCAATGAATTTTATCTTGTAGGGATTGGTGAGCTTTGGGATAATACACATCAATGCCACAGCCTAAGACTGCGATTGTCTTCTCATTTAAGGCCGCTTTATGGGCAACACTATCAATACCATAAGCCAAACCGGAAACAATCACAAGTCCCTTACTTATTTTTCTTACAAGTTTTTCAGTCATTCTCACCGCGTATGCACTGGGTTTTCTGCTTCCAATTACGCCTGCACTTGGTAAGTTAAGCAGCGATGTATCACCTCTATAGTAAAGGACTAAGGGTGGTGATTCCAAATCTAATAGTCTTATAGGATAGTCTTTATCCATAATTGTGATCGCATTGGTACATACTTTATATTTCGGAACTGACATGAGTTTACTCAACATCATCTCCATCTTTCGATAATCGCCATTACAATAAATAGATAGATTAATTAAATAGTTTCGCATAATTCAACTCCTTAGGAGTAAGTAAGCAAAGAAAAAGATAACTCCTAGGACTCATCCTTAAATTTGAAACTGTTGCGATGATGGATGCATCGACCAAACTCTAAGATCGATTCTTTGTGTTTCTTCGTTCCGTATCCTTTATGGTTTTTAAAACCGTATTGGGGGAACTCTTCATCGATTTCAAGCATGATCTCATCGCGTCGTGTTTTCGCAAGAATACTTGCGGCAGCAATACTGATGGATCCTTGGTCACCTTTCACAATGGATGTGTGGGGGTGAATGCAATCAACTAAGGGCATCGCATCGGTTAAGACATGATTTACCCTTGCTTCATTCGCAATATCTCTCATCGCGTCTTGAGTTGCCTTGTAGATGTTTTTTGTATCAATTATTTCTACGTCCACGATAATGGTTTGTGTCCATAGTGCTTCAGTCATAATAATGGATACGAGTTCATCGCGTTTCTTAGCACTGAGTTTCTTTGAATCGTTAATTCTTTCATCGTTATATCCAATAGGAAAAACAACTCCAGATACGACCAAAGGACCTGCCATGGGTCCGCGACCTGCTTCATCAATGCCGATGACTAAGTGTCCGTGTTCCCAATAAGTTTCTTCAAACTCTTCTATCAGTCCCATGTAATGCGTCCTAAGTCTCCGCGCTGTACATCGGATAGAAAGTGTTTGCGTGTTTTCGCAATTTCAATTTCATCCCCTGCTGTTAAGAATGTTTTGATTCTTCCAAGGTCTTCAAAGAAATTATCGAAGTTTTCAAGTCCATACACTCGTTTGAGTGTTTGGGGTTTGTTTTCAATTAAGAAGTCTCGTGCATAATCAGTTACAAGATCAAGTGGATAGCCTGTTTCTTTAACAGATCCAATGATAGCGCAGATTATACCCATTTCTTTTGATTCAAACTTCTTCCAAAGAACTCCTGGTGTATCAACGATTTCAAGTTGATCGTTTAATTTGATTAGCTTGAGCGCTTGAGTAACGCCAGGTCTGTCTTCTACCATTGCGGCTTTTCGTGAAGTTAATTTATTGATGATTGTGGATTTTCCCACGTTTGGTACACCAACAATTAAAGCACGTGCTGCGCGCGGACGAATGCCTCGGCGAATTTCACGTTCTCGTTTGTCTTTTAGGATGATTTCAGACTTCTCAATGAGAAGTTTTTTAACAGGTTCGGTTAAAGTGTCTACAAGAAGTACTTCAGCGCCATCTGCTTCTAATTCTAAAATCATTTTTTCTGTTTTCTCTAAATCGCATAAATCCTTCTTTGTGAGTACAACCAAGCGGCGTTTATTTCCGATGGAATTCTCTAAAGCTGGATTTCGTGTAGATTTTGGTGCGCGTGCATCTCTGCATTCGATGACAAAATCAACAATTTTCACTTGCTCCTCGATTAGACGAATAGCTTTGGCCATGTGGCCAGGGAACCAGTGTACGTTTGACATGATTAATTACCTACATTTCTTATTTTATTGAGTGGATAAAAGATAAAAACTGACTTACTCTTAATTTGCCCGTGCTCAAATGGACCATAATCTCTGGAATCGCTGGATCGTGGTCGATTATCACCTAAAGCATAGTAAGTACCTTCTGGTACTACAAATGCGGGAATATCAATTGTGAAGTGTTTATTATCTCTGATGTAATTATTAACATATTCTGTATCAAGAAAGGGTTGTTCGGTAACGACTCCATTTATATAAAGAACTTCGTCTTTGACTTCGACGGTTTCTCCTGGAAGTCCAATTACGCGTTTAACAATGTTCTTATTCGGGTTTTCGAGCGCAACAACGATTACATCAAACCGCTCTACACCGCCCATTTTCAAGCTCAAGATATTGGAAAAACCAATTTCATGATCTTCAAGACTGGGATACATCGATGAACCATCAACTCGAACAGGATAAAAAATAAATTGCGTAATAAGAATCGCCGCAATTAACATAATTGTGAGTTGAATTATGAAATCTTTTAATACAATTAAAAATTTGTCATCAGTTTTCATAAATTAAGGGTCCTTTCATGAAAGAAAAAAGCCGTATATATACGGCTCTTAGCGAATTTCTTTAAGACGTGCTGATTTTCCAGAACGCTCACGTAAGTAGTAGAGCTTGCTACGACGTACTTTACCACGACGTACAACTGTTACGCTGTCAACGATTGGTGAGTGAATTGGGAACGTACGTTCTACTCCAACACCTGATGACATTTTACGAACAGTGAAAGCTTCAGCAATCCCGCTACCGTAACGTTTGATAACAACACCTTCAAACGCTTGGATACGAGTTTTACCACCTTCTTGAATTCGAACATCTACACGAACTGTATAACCTGAAGTAAATTCAGGAATGTCAGTACGCATTTGACTTTTAGTAATATTTCTAACTAAATCTAATCCCATAGTATGTGACTCCTTGTCTATATAAAACTGGCTCTTAATCAAATTCCACTAGCGGAACCAGAGTGCATTAAGCCTTATTACTTTACCACATCATTCCCTTTATTACAAGCAAATATGGAGATAAGTAAATTATCCCATCATGCGCGAGAACATGCGCATTTGTTTTTTCATCTTTTCGTGCTGACTTAGAAGACGGTTAACGTCCGTAGTCGTCATTCCACTCCCGTTCGCAATACGGTGTTTGCGAGAGGATCGAATGATATCTGGGTTTTGTCGTTCTTCTTTTGTCATACTTAAAATTAGTGCTTTTGTTTTGTTCATGCCTGCATTCGCATCCGCATCATCAATGTCCCCTGCCATCTTACTTGCGCCAGGTACCATCTTTAATAGACCAGATAATGGGCCCATTTTTGAAACTTGTTGGAGTTGGATGAGCATATCATCAAGCGTGAAGATTCCCTTCATCATGCGTTCAGCAGATTTCTCACTTGCCTCAAGGTCCATTTTCTCTTGTGCTTTTTCTACAAGTGAAACAATGTCCCCCATGCCAAGGATACGTGAAGCCATACGGTCTGGATAGAATGAATCCAGATCATCAATACCTTCTCCGACTCCTACGTATTTAACAGGTACTTGAGTCATGTAGCGAACTGAAAGAATCGCTCCACCTCGTGCATCACCGTCAAATTTAGTAGCAACAAGACCCGTAAGGTCGAGTTTGTTTTTGAAACCATTCGCAACATGAATGACATCTTGTCCACTCATTGCATCGACTGATAGTAGGATTTCTTCTGGCTTAGCAGCCTTTTCAATATCAACGAGTTCATTCATTAGTGCCTCGTCAACTTGGAGTCGTCCTGCAGTATCAATAAGAATACGGTCATAATCGCTTGAATTTTTGAGTGCTTCTTTAACAACATCAACCGCATTGGTATCTGCTTTGCTGAAGACATCAACGCCGATTTGTTCCCCTAAAATCTTTAATTGTTCAACTGCGGCAGGTCGTGCCAAGTCAGCTGCAACCATTAAGACTTTAAAGTTTTCTTTTTCTTTAAGTTGTTTTGCGATTTTAGCGATCGTAGTAGTTTTACCACTCCCTTGCAATCCAACCATCATCATAATTCCTGGTCGTTTCGCAAAGTTCATCGGTACATGATCTTCACCTAATATTTCAACAAGTTTGTCATTCACAACCTTGATGAACATTTGTGAAGGGTCAACTTCACGCGTTACTTTTAATCCCAATGATTCTTCTTGAACATGGTTTAAGAGTTCATTGATTACTTCTAGACTGACGTCTGCTTCGAGTAATGAAATTCGAATGTCTTGCAGTGCATCACTGATATTTTTATCTGTTAGTTTACCTTTACCGCTCAAATTTCTAAACGTGTCGCTTAGGCGGTTACTTAATGTATCAAATGCCATGATTGCCTCCTATAAGAATGATTCTGTTTCTTCTGTGTTTCGTTTTACAATAATGAGTTCTGCTTGCGCAATTGCTTCTTGTACTAAATCATCGATTTCTAAGTTCTCTTCAAACTTCAGAATCTTTTTACCACTTGGTTTAGTCGTTGGTTTTTGTGGTGTGAATATTGTACAGCAATCTTCAAATGGTAAGATTGATGTTTCGTATGTATCGATTTCACGCGCAAGATCAATAATTTCAATCTTATCGTATGTAAGAACCGGACGAAGGATTGGAAGTGTTCCAATGCTTGTGATTTCTTTCATTGATTCCAGTGTTTGTGATGCTACTTGTCCAAGAGATTCACCGTTCGCAATTGCGAGACAGTTTCTTTGTTCCGCAATCTGATCTCCGATTCGTAACATGAATCGTCTCATCAATGTGATTGCATAGCTTTCAGGAACTTTTTTGTTGATTGCGAGTTGGATATCAGTGAACGGTACAACGTGTACGTTAATCACTGATTGATAGTTCGTTAATGTTTGAGCTAAGTCCAATACTTTCTTGAGTGCTTCATCTGAAGTATATGGAGGTGATGCAAAGTGAACTGCTTCGATGCGTACACCGCGCTTCATCATTAAGTAAGCTGCTACGGGTGAATCAATACCACCTGAGAGCATCATCATGACTTTTCCTTGAATACCTACTGGATAACCACCAGCTCCCTTGACGCGCCCCATCATGATGTAAGCTGCATCGGAACGTACTTCAATAATGATTCCAATATCTGGTTTACGAACATCAACTTTGAGTTCTGTTTCTTGAAGTATTTTCGTTGCGACATGACGATTGATTGTGTCTGAGATATGCTCATAAGTCTTATCGTGACGTTTTGCGATAACTTTGAAGGTTTTACCTTCTTCTAGTTTAATTCGCTCAAGTGCGACTTCTGCCATCACATCAATATCGCGCTCTACTTTAAGAGCAAGTGAAAATGACGAGAATCCGAAGACCATTCTAAGTTGTTCACTGACAGCGACGCCGTCTTCACCATTTAATGTGATATAAAGACGATCATAGGTGTTCTTATACGTTAGTTCTGGGAATGCTTTTAATTGCATTTTTGTATTCTTCAAAAGTTGTGCTGTAAAGTTTCTTCTGTTTTTTCCTTTAGTTGATAGTTCGCCGAATCGACAAACGATGAACTCATATTCCGTGTTGTACATAGTTTTTAATCTCCATCATTGTTTCTAATACAATGTCTATTTCTTCTTGTTTAGTATGGTGTGAGAGGCTGATGCGCACAGAATTCTTTGCCATCGCTTCACTTTTTCCCATTGCGAGTAATACGTGGGATGCTTCGAGTGATTTTGAATTACAGGTTGATTGTCCTGAAAGGTAAATCCCTTTCGCATTCAATCCGTTGATCATAATTTCACTACCGACATTCGCAAAAGACATATTAATAATATAAGGTGAGCCCTCTTGTGTTGAATTAAATTCAACGCCTTCTACGCCCTCAAAATAGTCATAGATGCTTTTGTTCATGGCTATTATATCATTAATTGATTCATTATGTGCTTGACTCGCTAATCGTAAAGTCTTAGCGAACACAATCACTGCCGGTGTATTCAATGTACCCCCACGGTGTCCGTGTTGTTGCTGTCCCCCGTTAATGAGTGGTAAGAAGTCAACACTGGCGCGCATCACTAAAAGGCCACTGCCTTTTACGCCACTGATTTTATGTGCTGAGTACGATACCGCATCAATTTGTTTCATCTCAAATGGGTGTCTTGCTAGTCCTTGAACCGCATCCACATGAAAGAATGCTTTTGAATGTTTCTTTATAATGTGGGCTGCTTCTTCAATATTATTAACTGCACCTGTTTCATTATTAATATGAATCATACTCACAAGAACTGTATCGCTTTGGAGTGCATTTCTAAGATCATTCAGTGATATGCTACCATTTTCTTTAAGAGGTAGATATGTCACTGTATAACCAAAGTAGTCGACGAGTTGTTTTACCGCATTATCAACGGAGGCATGTTCGCCTAAGGTTGTGATAATGTGTTTCCCTCGGTCTTGGTTTGCGAGCGCAATACCTTTTACTGCCGTTGAATTGGATTCACTTGCGCCAGATGTATAAATGATTTCATGGGGTAGTACATGAAGCATGGTTGCGAGTGCTTGCGTTGATTTTGACACTAAGTCAGAAACACGCTGACCCCCAAAATGCAATGAGTCAGCGTTTTCGAAATATTCAGTTTGTATTCGGGTAATATCTTTTAAGACTTCTGGATGAAGTGGACTGGTACTTGCGTAGTCTAAATAGATTGGATTATCGTGCACTTTTCGCATTGTCTAAAATCATCTCCTCGTAAGCAACGTTCGGTCTGTATTTATCAATTGAATTGATAATACTTGTGAGCGCCTGTGTGTATTCTCCATTATTAAATGATAGTTCTGCTCGTGTAAGTTCTGCATCAATATCAGGAACATACGCTCTGAATTTATTTGCATAAACAAGCGCATTCTCACACATATCAACAACACCCACTAAGTTATTAACGTTATTATGGAGTTTGTAGATATAGTCGATGGCTTCTGTAACCGTAGCATTTAAGGTCGTTACATCAATCATGTCTTCATTTAATAAGTCTTTAATTTGTTTTGTATAACCGTAAGCACGTTCTAAATCAGAGTTGTATGATTCAGAGATACTTCCGATTGAACGCTTCTTAATGCGTACTTGAACATCATTGATGATTAAGTGCAACTTCAAGAGTTGGTGATTTGCGCGCACTTCATCTGCATTCGCTTGATCAACGCGTGTTGAAGTAGCGAGTGTTTTCTCTTTTAAGATAGTGATGTCTTGGTTTAATTCATTCACTGAAATTAGAACGGTTGATGCAGGAATCTGTTCCTCTTCAACCATGCGCTCTAATTTAATTCTTAGTGCTTGGAATTCTTCTGCTTGTTGAGCGAAAGTTGCGACTGTTTCAACGTGATTTTCGAAGTTGAAGCGTGATTGAGTCTTTTCAGCAGATTGATTTAATTGACCTAAGTCTTTGCGTAGAACATCGAGCATTTCATATGTTTCACTTGCTCTTTGGTCAAGGTCACGGTGTGACTTGTGTTCTTTTTCGATTTGGTGAATAACATTTTCCAATCGTTTTTGACTTTCAATCAAACTTAATTGTGTTTCTTCAGTATTAGCTTGTGATATCTTCAGGAGATCATCCTTGAGAACTTCACTGATGCTCGCAAGTGTTTTAGGGAGTTCAAGATGGTCAATGTAGACATGATCTTGATTCGCTTCTGAATACTTTTTCGATACAACTTCTAAGAGTTGTGGGATCAAGCCTTTTGCGAGTTGGTAGAGTTTTGGAATCGTTACTAAGTTATGTTCTAAAGTAATGACATTCTCTCTTGTGATTTCACTGATCTCTCGTGCTTTTTCAAAGTCTGATGCGTACATCCATTCTTCGAACACAGAGAAATTATGTTCAATCTCTTTAATTTGAGTTTCTAATGTTGGATAGGAATCCGATAGAACAGAAGCAGATTCTTGAACCTTGTATTTAACGGATCTAAAGCGTTCCTTCAACTCTGTAATTTCAAGGCGTTGTTGTGTCTCTTGTTCCAACAATGTTTCTAAAGATGTGCTTAATCGATATGTTTCTTGAAGTGTTTCTTCAATCATGCCGTTTAAATCAGTCAGAAGAAGTTTTGCGTTTTTAAGCTTACTAAAAGCAATCGCATCTTCGGCATCTGCCATAACGACTGCAATTTCTTCTTGTTGTTTATTGATATCATCAAAAAGCGCTTTACATGACACCACTTCTTTTTGTACTTTAGGATTAATTTTCGCAAGACCATTCGCTTTATTTATTTTAAAGAGAACGGGTATACTCATTAATTCATTGTATTTGATTTCTAATCCATCGAACTCACGTTTGTATCGACGTTTACTCGCTTGTCGAATGTATAGTAGAATTAATAGGATAAATAAAACCGCAATGCCCAACACAACGTACTTGTTTCGGGTAACTAAACCAATGATTTTCTCGATTGTCATACATTCACCTCATTGTCATTATTGTATCATATAAGTACGGTGAATAAAATTGTAATAGTGTCCTTTTTTGATTATGAATATCACGTTATAAAAACACCTTATTTTTCACCGAATCTTCGTTTAATTCATATTCAAATCTTAAATCACGATTAGGGCCCTTTTTGATTGACTTTGGCTCCTTATTTGTGTATATTATATTAGCGTCTTATTGAGCAGCACACAAAGGTGTTAACCATAGTTTAACCCGCGGCAGGGATCAAAGTACCAAAGCTGTATCGGGAAACGATTGTAGTTAAACTCAATTGATACTGATTTGTGAACACTCACTAAAGGCTAAATTTAGGAGGTCATACTATTATGGCAAGAATTAAAGGACCCGTATGGAAGAAATCCCGTCGTTTAAGTTTCTCAATCCTCGAAACAGGTGAAGAACTACGTCGTCGCGATTACGCTCCAGGGCAACATGGAAAGACAGCTCGTCGTCCAAAGTTATCAAACTATGCATTACAACTTCGTGAGAAGCAACGTATTCGTTATATGTATGGAGTTACAGAAAAACAATTCTTCAACACATACAACAAAGCAGTTAAATTACCAGGTGTAACAGGACATAACTTCTTGTTCATGCTTGAGTCACGTCTCGATAACGTTATCTATCGAATGAACCTATCACGCACTCGTCGTGGGGCTCGTCAATTAGTTAACCACGGTCATATCTTAGTTGATGGAAAGAAAGTTGATATT
>JAAYNU010000075.1 GCA_012520695.1 Erysipelothrix sp. | reverse complement strand
GAAAGAAGAAACTGAATACTGTTTATCTTGAACGAAGGTTTGGTATTGTCGCAACGATGCGAAAACTGAATGTGATGAATCGATTGAGATCATTATAGGGAAGAATGAGTTTGTTGCTCATTCTTTTTTTGTTTTTGTTTTGTAGGACTTTATTTTGACGAAGGTTACTTATTACCATGACACATATTGATATAGTCTTGAATGATTTACTGATTAAAGCAGTGTCCTTATCGATTTCGGATATCCATTTTGACTTGCTTAAGAATAGTGGGAAGATACTCTTTCGCAGGCATAAGCACTTTGTGGAAGAGTATCCTTGTAGTGCGATTGTTCAGGTGTTTGAGCACTTGCGATTCATTGCGGGATTTGATCTATCAAAGGGGAACATGCCGCAAACTGGGAGTTTCTCGTATGTGGTAGATGATATTGTGTATGATTTTAGGTTTGCTTCCATTGAAACTTTCAATCGTAAACATGCGGTCCTTCGAATTCTTAATATGAATCAGATTGATACGCTTAATGATTCTGTTGTACTTAAAACCCAACAAAAACAGATTCGAAAGCTCATCAAAGAATCCAATGGCATCATCCTCTTCTGTGGTAAGACGGGAAGTGGTAAATCCACAACGCTCTTCAATGCATCGAAAGAATTGATGGATCATCAGATATTCTCTTTGGAAAATCCCATCGAACGGATTCATGACAACTGTGTCCAGATTGAATTGAATGAGACCTTGGGTTTAAACTTCGAAGAGGCATTGAGTCAGTTGTTACGCCATGATCCTGATGTCATTATTTTAGGGGAAATTCGAAGTGAAGAAGATATTAGACAGTGTATTCGTTGTGGCTTATCGGGTCATCTTGTCATGAGTACGATTCATTCTGGTTCGATTCAACACGTTTTAAATCGGTTGATTGATTTAGGGGCACGGATCTATGATTTGAAGCACGTATTAAAGGGAATTATCCATCAAGAAATGAGTGTGAGTAATGCGGGAGTTAGTGTTAAGTATACAATTGAAGGTGCGAAAGAAATTCAAGCTCGTATTGAGGCGTTTGAAAGCTCGAAAGAAAATTGACTTAGTTTTGGATTATGTCTCAATGGGACTTGAACTGGATAGCTTAGATCTTGATATGAGTTTGGATTCCTATGTCAGTCTTATTCATGATAAGGAGTACACGCTTCTTAAAGATCATTTATCGCCCTATGATATATTGAATTATATGAAGGAGTATCAAAGTTTTCAATATGAACTCGTGGCACAATTTTTCAAAGAGGGGATGTATACACTTGTTCTGTTGTGCGCTGCCTATGCTTTGTCGTGGTTTTTCTTGGGGAAGTTCTCGATTTCTGTTCTTGAAATGGTGCTTTCTTTTGATGTGGATGTCAGTATGGTCTATCGATATCAAAGAGTGACACAGGTGTTTTTATGGGTGGTTCATGTTTGTGCTTTACCTGTGTTTTTAGTGGCGTTTCTTTTCCAGTCACTGGACCTGAGAATTCTTTTTTACATTAACACACATAAGAAGTTTAAGTTCTTGAGGGACTTTGTAACGTATCGCTATGCGATGGTGATGTCTCTATTTTTGAAGTATGGTGTAAAAACTCAGTTTATGATCAGTGTGATGCGCTATTCTAGTTTGGATTCATTTTCTCGATGGCTCTCATACCACGTTGAAGATGACTTGCTTTCGGGGAGTAGTTTCACGGATTCTTTGGATCAATCATACTTTGACCCGAAGTTTGTCTTGTTGGTTGATCAGGGGCTTCGTAGGCACTGTTTTGAAGCAAATGTGAACCGATACTTAGGTATGGTTAAAAAGTCGATAGCACTGCATTTAAAGCGCTTTATGCAAGTGTTTAAATTAGTTGTATTTATGTACTTATTGATTCTTATGGCGATATTTTATTCAGTATTGTATTTGCCGATGCAAATAATGGAGGTCTTATGAAACGAGCATTTACTTTGATTGAAATGGTTTTAGT
>JAAYNU010000074.1 GCA_012520695.1 Erysipelothrix sp. | reverse complement strand
TAACAACAGTAACAGCAGAAATCTTTCCACCCATATGGATGTATGATCCGAATAAATCTTCATCAGCTTTTTCAATCACTTCGAAACGACGTAATGTGATTTTTTCACCGATTGTTGCTGTTGCAGAAACAACGGCGTCTGAAACAGATTGTCCATTAACGTCAAGCGCTAATGCAGCATCTAGATCAGCAGGATTTGCATCAAGAATAACTTTACTTACTGAATCAACAAGCTCAACGAATTGAGTGTTTTTAGCAACAAAGTCCGTTTCTGAGTTAATTTCGATAATAACCGCACGATTACCGTCAACAAGAACATTAGTTGTTCCTTCAGCAGCAATACGACCTGATTTCTTTTGAGCAGAAGCAATTCCTTGCTCACGTAACCAGTCAACAGCTTTTTCTACATTTCCTTCAGTAGCTTCTAATGCTTTCTTACAATCCATCATTCCAGCACCAGTTAAGTCACGAAGTTCTTTTACTAATTTTGCACTAATCATATTTAAGCTTTTACCTCTTCCTTCTTTTCAACTACAGCAGCAGTTTGTGCTGGTCTAGCAGCAGGACGTGCAGCTTGTGGCGCACCATCTGTTCTAGGGAAACGAGGTGCACGACGGCGATCATCACGTTTACGACGGTCATCGAAACGAGCACGACGGCGACGATCATTTTCAATTGCTTGTTGTTCAACATTTACAATAACATCTTCCATTGTAATGTCTTCACGGTCAGCATCTTGGTAAGCAACTTGTAAAACACCAGCTTTAGGTTCGATCATTGCATCAGCCATAACCCCTACGATTGTACGGATTGCGCGGATTGCATCATCGTTACCAGGAATTGCATAGTCTACAGCATCTGGGTCACAGTTAGTATCTACGATACCGAATACTGGGATTCCAAGTTTGCGAGCTTCAGCAACAGCGTTAGCATCTTCCAATGGGTCAACAACGAAGACAGCATCAGGAAGTTTTTTCATTTCCTTGATTCCACCTAAGAAGTTTTCTAAACGATCTTTTTCTTTTAATAGAAGTGAAACTTCTTTTTTAGTATAAACATTAATTGATCCGCTGTTTTCCATCTCTTCGATTTCAACTAAACGACGAATACTCTTTTGAATTGTACGGAAGTTTGTAAGAGTTCCACCTAACCAACGTTGGTTAATGAAGAATGATCCACTACGAAGTGCCTCTTCAACAACGATTGTTTGTGCTTGTTTCTTAGTTCCAACAATCAACAATTTACCATTCTTTTCAGCGATATCTTTTAAAGCTGCATAAGCAATGTTTAATTTATCTACTGTTTTATTTAAATCGATAATATAAATACGATTTTTTGCCGCGTAGATATACGGTTTCATTTTTGGATTCCAACGACGCGTTTGATGGCCGTAATGAACCCCACTCTCTAATAACTTTCTCATTGATACTACATTTGACATAACTATAAATCCACCTTTCCGTTAGTCCTCCATCATTTCCAAAGATTGACAACTCAATTGAGCACGGGCCAATCCATCCATGATGTGTGATAGCACACTAGTGCCATGTGTGATTATACCATAGATATAAGCCACTACACAAGCAATAACCCAAATTAGCACCTGCACCCAAAACAATTTCTTTGTTATAGGTTAAAGATAAAGAAAAGTGGAGTACTGAACCATGCGTTCAATACTCCACTACTATAAATTAAAGACCTAAAGCAGAAGTGTCCACAAAGTCATTGAAATCAGGGAATTCAATGCTGTCAGCTTTCTTGATGTCAACCATTGTTAGTGTGAAGACGATATTCATATCAGCACCATCTACGCTCATCTTAGCATTTAAGCCAACACTGCGAACAGAACCATCATTATTGATATTCATGAAAGCTTCTAAAGTATCAATCATATCCAACATTTCTAAATCAGACCCATCCATTGTACCTTCAGGTGCATTAGAGATGAGTTTCTTTAATGCATCCTTTGTTAATTTATAATTGTAATAGCCATCTTCTTTAGTAATGATTACATCTTTAAGATCATCTTCAGTTAATGTGACTTTATTTTCCTCAACATCACCCTCGATTTCTTCAAATGAATCAATCATTTCATCAGCGACATCAGCCAAATTCATTTTAATCTTTGAACCTAAGACATCCGCATAGATAATGCCATCTTTAAGATAAGCAGCCATGTTCATGGTTGTTCCCATGCCCGTCATCTCAAGGTTACCGACTAATTCGAATTCTAAACCAGAGAAATCACCTTTTTTGAATGTTTCAACATCGAACGCGCCATTTTGGCGGAACAATCCATCCATATCCAACTTCATGTCCATGTCAGATTCCGTAATGTCATAGACAAGCTTTAAATCAAACGCATTACCTTCAGCCTTAGCTGTAGTATTTAAAGCAGTGTTGATAAGTTCGGTTGTATTAATATCAGAATCCTTACCACACCCCGTTAGTACTAAAAGCAAAGTTAGTAAAACCGCTAATATTTTCTTCATTTAAATTTCCTCCATATAGTTCAAGTATACTCAATAATTAATTCACAAAGTTAAGTATGTTATTAACTACCGAAGAGATGTCACAAACAACGCTAGGCGCTTCATGCCCTCTTCTAGAATCTCCATACTTTCACCATAAGACAAACGAATGAATCCATCAGTCCCAAAGTAAACCCCTGGAATTACCACAAGCCCGACAGCATCCGCCATCTTCTGTGCGAAACTCACACTGTCCAAGCCAAACTCAGATATTGAAGGGAAAACATAAAACGCCCCTTCAGGATAAACATACTCAAGACCCATTTCATCAAGCTGAGCCAAAACGAAGTCACGACGCCCTTTATAATCAAGAACCATCGCATCCGTATTCAACTCCAACGCACGAATACACGCAGACTGAGAAAAACTCGAAATACCCGTTACCATATTTTGATGTAATTTATGCATGCGATCCACAAGAGCAGGAGGCGTCACTACATACCCAACGCGCCACCCCGTCATTGCATGCGACTTAGAGAAACTCGTCACAAGAATGATACGATCACGAATCGCTTCAATTTCTCGAACAGAAGAATACGCGACATCATAAACCATCGAACGATACACTTCATCCACAATAATATACAAATCAGGAAACTCGGAAACAAGTTCAGCCATTACCTTATAAGAGTTTTCATTATAAATCGTTCCCGTTGGATTATTCGGCGATGCAAACACAATACACTTCGTCTTCGCATTCACTTTCCCCTTCACTGCATCAAGTGTAAGTTGAAAATCATCCCGACTCACATCCACTAAGACAGGCTTAGCACCCATCAACTTAATTTGAGTTTGATACAAAGGAAAACTTGGCACCAAAACAATCGCTTCATCGCCTTCACTTAATAAAGACCAAAAAGCCAAAGCTAGAGCTTCAGTTGCTCCATTAGTAATGAGGACATTTTCACTATCAATCGCTTCACCATAAAACTGTGATTCATGCTTCGCAATAGCACTACGAAGTAATGGATCACCCATTGCAGGAGGATAATGCGTGTTATTATCATTCAAAGATGCAATTAAAGCCTCCTTAATTTCAGAAGGTGTATCTAGGTTTGGTTCACCAATCGTTAGATAAACCATATCCTCACGAGATCGATACTGTTGCGCAAAGGCACGAATACCCGAAAGTTCTATCCCATCGAGTCTATCCTTCATGAGCGAGGTCCCAATCCGATAAATCATCAATCGCAATCAATTCAACTTCTTTACCAGCAATATTCAATACAGTCTTACCAAACTTGTTTTGTCTTTGATTAATCCAAGAATTAAATTGACCGAATAAACGACATACAATCGTCGCATCCCATCGATACTCTTCAGATGCACCAATCACAACGATTCGATCCGGCGCAATCGCACTGATTTCATCTCTGACAACAGCACACAACTCCGGTGCCACAACTTCATAAATATCCATAATTTCAGCAGTTTCATGATTTCTACGAAGATCCAGATACTGGGCCTTAATCCCCAAGCCATCCAGTTTATTAATCATTTCCAGGCCATCACCCAGCACTAAAAGTTTTTCCATATTAATACATCCTCCGTCTCTATCGCCCATTTTATCATAAAACTTCATCTATTGGTATGAGTTCGCTATCTAAAATATGATATAATTACATTTATGAACTAAAGGAGAATTCCATGAAAAAAACACTCGTTTTATTTCTCACAATTCTGTGCCTGACAAGCCAATCCATCCAAGCTGAGGAACCCATCAACACTAATCCACTGTACCTATACAGTTCAAACTATATATTAATAGACCAAGAAACAGGAGAAGTACTCGCATCTCAAAACCCCGATAAACAAGTCCACCCCGCATCCATCACAAAAGCTCTCACCCTGATTACTTCACTGGAACTCCTTAATGATACACCACTCACAACGGAATACACCGTACCTGAAGAGGTCTACGAAGGCCTCACCACCATCGCTTCCATTGCGGACTTCAGACCTGGTGACACTCTTCCCCTCAGTGATTACCTTTACGGAATTATGCTCCCATCAGGTGCTGATGCGACACGCATCATGTCCATGTACTTCACAGATACACCCGAAGGACTCGCAGAAGAAATGAATAAAGTCGCCGAAAAGATTGGCATGAAGAACTCCCACTTCGTTAACACAAGCGGCCTCGATGAAGATGAACACTACTCAACGGTAGAAGATTTATCAAAACTGATTCAGTACTCACTTAAAAATGAAACATTTAAGAAATACTATACAACACTCGAACATACAACCGGCCCAACAGCCAAATACCCAGAAGGTATCGAATTCAAAAATACCTTCCTCAACGACGCCGTAAAATACGATTTCCCACAACTCTACGGCGCAAAGAGCGGGTACACAGAACTTGCTGAGAGATCTCTATCCTCCGTCGCAACCGACGGAACAATGAACCTCATCGTAGTTTCAACTAATGCACCAAGAGAAAATAAACAGAACACCCAACTTCTCGATCACATCAACATCTACAAACTAGCATTCAACAACTACCAAAAGATCTTAATACGAAAAACTGGTGATAACCTCGCAGAACTCGACATTGATCTAAGAGCAAGACCCTATGAACTCAAAGCACTCAGTGATGTCGCAAGTTATTATTCAAAAGATTTCGACATTAATAAACTTACAGTCAAGTTCGACCCAGAACCCGAACTCAAAGCACCCATTGAAAAAGGCACACTCCTGGGACGCGTTCACTACATGAGTGATCAAGTGACCCTCTACAGTGAAGACATCTTCGCAGTAAACACAATTCAAAAATCACTGCGCTACGTCATCTTTGACGTCGCAAAGATTATGATAATTTCACTACTGGTCATCATCCTAATCCTAATCATCGCAATTCTATCCATTCGCCACTATCGTCTCTATCTCATTCGTAAGAAGCGACGCTATAATGGTTTCATCAGAAAACCTAAGAAGTAAACATCAAAAGGAGCTCTAACGAACAAGGGATTAAATCCCTCTGTTTCGTTAAAGCTCCTTTTTCATATAAAAAGATGAAGCTTTACACTCCACCTCACTTATTCATTTTCAGATCTAATTTCATCAAGAAGCACAAGCTCCTCTTTGCTTAGTACACGACCTTTTAATAGATCAGGGCGTACGCGTAAGGTCTTTCTTAGTGATTCTTTCAATCTAAACATTCTCACATTCGCATGATGGCCTGAGGTTAAGACTTCAGGAACTTCCATACCACGGTAGTTTTGAGGACGCGTATAGTGTGGATACTCTAGAAGACCGTTACTGAAACTATCATCTTCATGAGACTCCTGAGTAATGACACCTTCCACAAGACGAATCACAGCATCAGATATGACCATCGCAGCCAATTCCCCGCCCGTGAGGACATAATCCCCAATGCTCATCTCCATATCGACATACGAGCGAATACGCTCATCAAAGCCCTCGTAATGCCCACAGAGAAGAATTAAATGCTTCTCTTGAGATAGGTCATAGGCAAGGGATTGTTTTAGTGTTTGACCTTGAGGTGTCATCATGATGACTTTCGATTCTTCTGTCTTCACAGATTCAATCGCATCAATGACGGGTTGGCACATCAGGACAAGCCCTGCTCCACCACCGTAAGGATAATCATCCACGCGATTGTGTTTATCCTCAGTAAACGATCTCATATCAATGACTTCAAGTGAAACGTGTTCTTTAAGGATTGCTTTTTTGATGATGGACGTCTCCATAAATCCCGTAAACATTTCTGGGAATAATGAAATAATCGTTATTTTCATTAGAGACCTTCCATCCAATTAATATCAACGCGCTTTGCTTCCAAATCAACTGCAGCCACAAACACCTTTAGAAACGGAACAAGGATATCACGTTCAGGTGTTTTGATGCGCATGATTGGATGAGCAGGATTATCAATCATCTCAATAATCTCCCCCAATTCAACGCCCTCATTAAAAGCACTGAGCCCGACAAGCTCAGAGAAATAATATTCATCCTTAGGAAGTTCATGGCGAACAGCATCTTCAACGAAGAGTTCTCCTTTATGGTGGAACTCCACATCATTGAGTGAATCCAGTCCTACAAACTTCAATAATAAGGACCCTTTGTGCATACGAGACGTATCCACAATGAGCTTTTCTTCTTTACCATTCAGCTTTAAAATGATTTCATTTCCCTTTTTAAAGCGTTCTTTCGCAAAGTCTGTTTTTAAGAAGACTTTGACTTCCCCTTTGATTCCATGGGGCTTTTGGATACTTCCAACGTTAATTAATGACATATACCCTCCAAAAAAAGGATGGAAGACCATCCTTTAGTATGATTCAAATTTAATTACAATTCTTTGATCGAGAACACGAGACCCAATCGCCATCGTTTGGCGAATAGCATGAGCCATAACACCCTGACGACCAATGAGACGTGCAACGTCACTGCTCTGTGCATAAATTGCGAGAATCAATTCTTTCTCATCAAGCGACGGCAACCTTTGAACACTCAAACTCTTAGTATCTTCAACAAGTGGGTATACTAAATCATATAGAATTTCATCGATTGGTTTCATGATTATTTACTTAATTTTGATTCGTGGAAACGAGTCATAATTCCTTGTGTTGATAGAACCTTACGAACTGTGTCAGATGGTTGTGCACCAACTGATAGCCACTTAAGTGCTAATTCTTCGTCAACTTTAACGACTGCAGGTGCTGCGGTTGGATCATAGTAACCAATGATTTCAATGAAACGACCATCACGAGGTGCTCGTGAGTCAGCTGCCACAATACGGTAAAAAGGTTTTTGTTTTGAACCCATTCGTCTTAAACGTAGTTTAACTGCCATAGTATATTGCCTCCTTGTATTTCTTCAACTATAATACCCCAAGTGAATAACACTGTCAAGTCTTTTTACTTAACAGACCGAAAATGATAATTATTCAATCCCTTCCAATACACAATCAGATACAGTTTGATAGTTATCATGGGTTAAGTAGTGACCTCAATCGCATGATGTGTGTCAATACGATAGCCCTTAAAGAAACCCACAAGACTTAATGCATCCTTAAGAGAATAAGCATCATCTTTGTTGCATACAATACCAAACGACCTCACAAGCGACTCCATGCACTGCGACATCTTATCGAGTTGATACCCATCCAAATTGACTACAGGCGCAACCAAAATCACTTGTACATTCTCACAATAAACAGAACATAAAGATTTCAAGACCGCATCACAACCACTCGAAACCGCGATTAAACTTACCCATCTCTATCGCGCAATCTTCACACTATGGGTAGTTTCCAATATGATCTATGTATGAATGTCCCATTGC
>JAAYNU010000073.1 GCA_012520695.1 Erysipelothrix sp. | reverse complement strand
GGGAATGTCCGTGCTTTAAGAATTCCTAATGAACCACTAGAAATAATCAAGTCTCTCCAACAATTTCAAGTTAAAGAGTTAGTAGTAAACAGTAGTTTTGATGCTTATGAGATTGAATCTAAAACTGATATTTATGTTTCGATTGAAGATGAAATTGATAAGGACACAAAGCATGCTGATAGTGCGATTGAATCTGCTTTGGCTCGTTTGAATCAATATCTTTTCTATACGCATAAGCGTAAGTTAGATCATCTTTCGGATGTCTTAGTATTAAATGACGAATCGTATTTGAAAATGGACTTTGCGGCCATGAGTAATTTGGAACTCATCGATCATCAAAAATCAAAGGACTTATCTTTGTATCATTTCTTGAACCGTACGCAAACGAATATGGGTGCGCGTGCATTGAAAACTGTTTTGATGCAGCCGCTTATTAATGAAAATTTAATTCTGAAACGTCAGGATCAAATCGAATATCTCATTAATGATTTTCGTTTAAGTGATGAATCAGTAGCTCAGCTTAAGGATACGTATGACATACATCGTGTTGTGGCGCGTCTTGCGAGTGGGAAACACAATGCTCAGGATTTTGTGAGATTGAAAAAATCACTTCAGGTCTTTGAAATGGTTCAAGAGAACTTCAGGGCAATTGGTCTTTTTGATTTTCTTTCCATTGATCCCCTGACGTCGCTTATGAATTCTTTGGAGGATACAATCTATGATGATGCGCCTGTCGCACTGAAGGAAGGACGTACCTTTAAACCAGGTCTCAATAAAGAACTGGATGAATTAATGAGTCTAACTAAAAAGGGTCGTCAGTGGCTCTTGGCTTATGAACAGAAACAAAAGGATATTACAGGTATTAAGAATTTGAAGGTTGGATATAACCGTTCGTTTGGATATTATATTGAAATCTCAAAGGGCCAGGTTGAAAACGTTAAAGAGGAACATGGCTTTATTCGTAAACAAACACTTACTACGGGTGAGCGTTATATTAATCAAGAACTTCAGGAATATGAGACAAAAATTTCTCAGGCGAGTGAATCGATTCTTAAGCTTGAGAGTCAATTGTTTGTGGATTATTCTGAATATGTTGCGGGTTTCTCGAAGGGAATTCATGCGGTGGGTGAAGCTATTGCCTATTTGGATATTCTCTTGAGTCTTGCGGATGTATCGAAACTACCTGGCTATACGCGCCCGGTCTTTAACCGTGAGTCAATCATTGATATCAAGGCTGGTAAGCATCCAGTTTTAGCGCAGCGTCTTGTGGACCATCAATACATTGCTTCAGATGTCTTAATTGATCAGGATCGTAAAATCTTAATTCTTACGGGTCCGAATATGGGTGGTAAGAGTACGTATATGCGTATGTTGGCATTGAATGTAATTATGGCTCAGATTGGGTGTTTTGTGCCTTGTGATTTTGCGAATATATCAATCGTGGATCAAATCTTTACGCGTATGGGTTCAAGTGATGATATTTTAATGGGTCAGTCGACGTTCATGGTGGAGATGATGGAAGCACAAACAGCTTTGACGCGTGCGACGAAACACTCTCTAATATTGTTTGATGAAATTGGTCGTGGTACATCTACTTATGATGGGATGGCTCTTGCTCAGGCAATACTTGAGTACATTCATATGTCTGTTTCGTGTATGTCTGTTTTCTCAACGCACTATCATGAATTAGTTGCTTTGGAGTCCATGTATCCTGGGATGAAGAACGTTCATGTGGAAGTGTATGAAGAGAATGAGAAGGTTACGTTCTTGTATCGTGTCGTTGATGGTTCTGCTAAGCAGTCTTATGGTATTAACGTTGCGCGTCTTGCGCACTTACCGAAATCACTGATTGATCGAGCATCACAGAACTTACAGGTTCTGGAACTTTCAAAGTCTTCTGTAAATATTGATAATAAGATTATATCTGTTGAGGTTGAACCCCAACATTACTCAATCGTGAAAGATCGCTTATTAAGAATTGATGCGGATAAGATTACGCCGATTGAATCGCTCATGTTGTTGAGTGAACTACAGGAAATTTTGCGAGGTGATGAATAATGAGTAAGATTCGTGTCCTAGATGAACATCTTACGAATATGATTGCGGCGGGGGAAGTTGTTGAACGCCCTGCTGGTATTATTAAGGAATTGGTTGAGAACTCCATTGATGCTCATGCGAAACACATTGAAATTCGTGTTAAGCAAGGGGGCATGGAGTTGATTGAGGTTAGTGATGATGGTGAAGGCATGGGTAAGGATGACTTAGTGCGTGCTTTTGATCGTCATTCGACTTCGAAGATTCATGATACTCAGGATTTAAACGAAATCAGTACCTTTGGTTTCAGGGGTGAGGCATTGCCTTCGATTGCTTCTGTTACACGAGTTGTGGCGAGTTCTCATCAGGGTGATGAGGGTCACGTTATTGATATCGATAACGGGAAACAACTTGAGTTTAAGCGTTTTGCGCGTAATCAAGGGACAACTATTTCTGTTAAGCACTTATTCTTGAAGACGCCTGCACGGCTGAAACACATTAAAAATACGAATTATGAGAGTTCAATTATTATTGATATTGTTCAAAAATTTGCGATTGGAAATCCTCATATTTCCTTTACTCTTCATACGGATGATAAGTTGTCATTCCGTTCGTACGGTCGAGGTGATCAGAGTGATGTGTTCCATCGTATTTATGGCTCTCATATTTCTACTGACTCGATTGAATTTTCCGAGCGTAACTATGACTTTAAGATTAGTGGTGTGATGGCTTTGCCTCAGCATACGCGTTCAAACCGTTATGCAATCTGGTTGTACATTAACGATCGTATGATTCGTCTACCCAAGGCTCAAAAGGCTGTCGTGGATGCGTATCGTCGTCACATTCCTCATGATCGGTATCCAATCGTTGTGATGAACATTGAAGTGGATCCACAGCTTGTGGATGTGAACGTTCATCCTTCAAAGTGGGAAATTCGTTTATCTAAGGATGATGTATTAATTGAATTGATTCTTAATACTTTAGAGGGTATGTTGAATGAGAAAATGCGTCCTCAAAAGATTGTCTTTAAACCCAAGGAAGTAGTGGAACAACAGGACTTCAAGGATTGGCTGATTGAAAAAGTTCCGATGCCTATCATTAAGGAAGTGCCTGTGACTTTTGACGATATAGTTTCTATAGAAGAAAATATTATCATCGATGATCGTGTCGAAACCAACATTGAAGAACACGTTGAAACCTCTGTCGAAGAATCCGTCTTTGTGAGTCGTATTGAACCCCTGAGTGTTCTTTCTCAAATGTCTGGTAAGTATATTCTTGCTCAGGGTGATTTGGGTCTTTATATTGTGGATCAGCATGCCGCTATGGAACGGGTTCGATATGAATACTTCCAGAATAAACTATTGAATCACCAAACGCCTGTTCAGGATTTATTGATTCCAATGGTATTTGAGGGTCGTAAAGCAATCATGGAAGAAGTGGATCAGATTAATGATACATTTAAGGAATTTCAAATTCTTCTTGAGGCTATGGACGACAGTGCTTTGGTTCTTAGGTCAGTTCCATTGTGGATTAAGGAGAACGAGATTTCTGAATTCGTGAATGAGATCCTTGATATGTTTGAGGACAAGCGAAACATTCGTAAGGAAAGTCTTCGTCAGAATGTGCTTGCGACATTGGCGTGTCATTCCTCGGTTCGATTTAATGAATATATGAGTATGGATGAGATGGTTCAATTAATTGATCAGTTAAGGGAATGTGCGCAACCATTCCATTGTCCACATGGTCGCCCAACGTTTATCACGGTTGAACATGATCAACTCATTAAGGAATTTAAGCGATGAAAAAAGTGCTGGTGATTGCGGGTCTAACGGCTTCGGGTAAGAGTTCATTAGCAATTAAATTGGCGCATGAATTGAATGGTGAGATTATTTCAGCTGATTCGGTGGCGGTCTATAAGGAGCTGAATGTTGGTTCTGCGAAGACTCCCATTGAGGAGCGAGAGGGTATCGTTCATCATTTGATTGATGTTACGGACATTCATACGCCATATAATGTGGCGCGGTTCCAAGAGGATGCGCGTAATGCTATTGATCTAATTTATGCGAAGGGGAAGCTTCCCATTGTCGTGGGTGGTACGGGTCTTTATTTAAATGCTCTGATTAAGGATTATCGTTTTGAGTTAGAGCATCAGGGTGATATTGTGGAAGATGATCGGGATACTGAAGTCTTGTATCAGGAACTTGTAACTCTTGATCCTCAGAGTGCTGAATCAATTCATCCCAATAATCGTAAGCGAATACTGCGTGCACTTGAAAGTGTGAAGTATCATGAGAAGACGCGTAAGGATTTAAACCAAGATAAAAAGGATGTCGTATTGTACGATGCCTTGGTTCTATTTCTTCAAGGGGATCGCAAGAAAGTTTATGAACGCATTGAATCAAGAGTCGATCTCATGTTTGAGAACGGCCTAGTTGAAGAAGTGAGTGCTTTGTATAGTTCGGATCCTAATGTATTTGATCTTCAGTCGATGCAGTCGATTGGGTATCGTGAGTTTAAGGATTATTTCCTGGGAAATAATAGTTTGGTTGAAACAAGTGATTTGATTAAGCGTAATACGCGTCGCTTTGCGAAACGTCAGTTAACGTGGTTTAAACATCAAATGGTTTGTGAGTGGATGGATATTTTCAGTCCTACATTCAAATCAGATGTCCACGATTCCATCATCAAATGGCAAGGAGAGACACATGAGTGAATTAGAGAAAATGATTAACGGTGAAATGTATAATGCGGGGTGTTCGGAGTTAGTCGAACTTCGTAGGAAGTCTCGTTTATCGGTTAAGAATATCAATAATGAATTGAACGCAATAAAGCGTAGTTACTTATTGAAGGATCTTTTTAAGTCGACGGGTGAGTATTTAAATATTGAGCCAGATCTTCGTGTTGATTATGGTTTTAATATCACTGTTGGTGAAAATTTCTTTTCCAATTTTGGTACGATTATTCTTGATGTGTGTCCTGTAGTTATTGGGGACAATTGTATGTTCGGTCCGAATGTTCAGTTGTATACCGCAACGCATCCACTGGATCCAATTGAGCGTAATTCAGGTCTTGAATTTGGTATTCCAATCACGATTGGTGACAATGCGTGGCTTGGTGGTGGTGTTATCGTATGCCCTGGTGTAACTTTGGGTGATAACGTGGTTGTCGGTGCAGGATCTGTTGTAACTAAGTCCTTTGGCGATAATGTGGTACTTGTAGGGAATCCTGCGCGAGTCGTTAAAGAACTCGTATCGCCAGAGTAGTCTTTGGTATCATTTCCATAATGGTATGTGGCTAGTTGGTGTAAACTTATTATGGGAAGAAGGTAGTGTCTATGAAGAGATTTAATGTTCGTTCTTTTATTAACATTGAGCTCATAATCACTTTTGTTAGTGTGATCGTATAGAATGGTGTTAAGGAACCCATTGCTTATAATGATGGGCCTGGAATTACATTAACTCAAAATGGTAAAGTAAGAGTTACTTCTATTGAAGGTGTCGATGTTATGGGTGAATCTATTATCGTTAAAACCGATAAGGATTATCAGTATGTAGGTTTGGATTATTATGGTGAGGTCATTGATTATGATACATTTACCTTTAATTCAGATGGGACTGATATGTCGTTTTCTGCGGATTATTATGATGATGGGTATTATATTAATCGGGATTTTCGTGTCTTAAAGGGATTCAAATCGATTAGTTTACTTGCGATTGTCGCTTTAGTGATTCAGTGTATTTACTATGTTGGATTCATTATGGGATTTTCTGAAGTTGGGGAAGATCATATTGTAAGGATGTCTTTGGGACGTCGATTAATGAATGTATCTTTTCTGGCTTATTCTTTAATCTTCACTGTACTTGCCTTTGCATTTCTTGAGGATTTATTCTTCAATTTTGTGCCTTACTTATATGATTTAAGAGATACATTAATATTAATAATAGTTATTCTACTATTTATATTACTGACAGCCTTCGCATTATATTCAACACTGACGAAACAGGATTATGAGTTTAACTTTGAATCGAATCGTTTAATTGTGAATTATCGTGAGAAGGAATTATTTAATGCGGTGTATGCGGATTTAGAAGCCGATGGTACGATTACGCGAACTGCGAATGGTATCAGTGCATTGAACTTGAAGCTTACGAATCAAGCAAACACTGTGGATATGAACTTACTGTTTATGGGTGAGCAGGATTTCAATGAACTTACGTCGCGTCTGTATCGTGTTGGGCGTGTACAGTCGGATGATGAAGTACTAGACATTGAATTATACGTTAAACAGAAGAATCGTATGCCACTGGTTCTTGTACTGTTGGTGGTAGTTGTCACATCACTTTTGGTACTACTTGGGCTGATGATGAAGGAGTATATTATAATTATAATTGCTTCTGGTGTTCCTTTTCTTGTTCTGATTGTGTACTTTGTGAAGTACAG
>JAAYNU010000072.1 GCA_012520695.1 Erysipelothrix sp. | reverse complement strand
TTTTTTTCCGAGTTGTGCTGCACGAATTGCTGCAACGTATCCCCCAGGACCGGATCCAATAACTACTGTATCCAGTTCTAATGACATATCTCCTACTACCATATTAAAACCTACCCTTCCATTAAGAGAAGTTCTGGGTTAGCCAGTAATCTCTTAAGCTCATTCATTGCCGCTTGTGCAAGTGCACCATCAATGACACGGTGGTCAAAGCTTAGTGATAATGCCATCATTTGTCCAACGCCGATTGTTCCATCTGCTAAGACAACTGGTTTCTTGTCAATACGACCAACACCTAAGATCGCTACTTCTGGATAGTTAATAATTGGTGTAAACCATAATCCACGTGCTGATCCGATGTTTGAAATTGTGATTGTACCTTCGCGCATATCTGGTCCTTTTAGAGTTCCTTCATTTGCTTGGCCTGCTAATTCAACGATTTCTTTAGCAATTGTGAACATGCTCTTAGTATCTGTGTCCTTGATATTTGGAACATAGAGTCCATGAGGTGTATCAGCTGCGAAACCGATGTTGTAGAAGTTCTTGTAAACAATTTCTTGAGTTGCATCATCAACTGATGAATTCAAGATAGGGTACTTACGAACTACTGAAACAAGTGCTTTGACGATATATGGTAAGAAAGTAAGTTTTGCACCTTGTTCAGCTGCAACATCTTTGAATTTCTTACGGTGATTCATTAAGTCCGTTACTTCAACTTCATCAAATAATGTAACATGTGGAGCTTTCGCTTTACTGTTAAGCATTGCTGATGAGATTGCGCGACGAGTTGGAGTCATTTTCTCACGAGTTGTTGAACCCTTAACGACAACTGGCGTAGCTGCTGCTACTGCTGCTGGTGCTGTTGTTGCTGGAGTTGATGGAGTAGCTGGTGCAGTTTCAGTAACTACAGCTGCTGGTGTTCCACCACCGCTTAAGAATGCTTCAACGTCTTCAAGACGAATGTGTCCGTGTTTTCCAGTTGCTGATACTTGAGAAAGATCAACACCTTTTTCACGAGCACAACGACGGATTGAAGGAAGTGCAAGTACGTGACCTGCTACTGAATTGTTTGCATGAGTAACGCCATTTCCTGCTGGTGCAGATGGTGCTGCCACTGCTGCCGCTGCAGGTGCTGTTGTTGCAGCTGCTGGAGCTGAACCACTTGGAGCGATTTCAACAAGAGCTTGTCCTACTGTAGCGACAACGCCTTCTTGAACATTAATTTTTAAGACTGTTCCTGCTACTGGAGCTGGAACTTCTTGAACAAGTTTATCTGTTTGGATTTCGAGCATTGGTGCATCTTCAGTGATTGTATCACCTTCTTTTACGAACCATTGTACAACTTCCGCTTCAGCAAGACCTTCACCAACGTCTGGTAAGTT
Source organism: Erysipelothrix sp. (assembly GCA_012520695.1). Taxonomy (GTDB): domain Bacteria; phylum Bacillota_I; class Bacilli_A; order Erysipelotrichales; family Erysipelotrichaceae; genus Erysipelothrix. The sequence goes on along the minus strand of JAAYNU010000072.1, from coordinate 10,321 downwards.
AAATACAAACGTTTCTGTTGATGGTGCTGCTGCAGCTACTGGAGCTGTTGCTTCTGGTGCAGCTGCTACTGGAGCAGATCCACCTGTTGAAATTTCGATTAAGTCGTCGCCAACTGTTGATACAGTTCCAGCTTCAACCAAGATTTTTGTTACTGTTCCTGCTACAGGAGATGGGACTTCTTGAACGAGCTTATCGTTTTGGATTTCCATTAAAGGTTGGTCTTCTGTTACGACATCCCCAACTTTAACGAACCATGTTACGATTTCTCCTTCAGCAATTCCTTCACCTACATCAGGCATTTTGAAAATATATGACATATTATAGTGCCTCCTTAAGTTTGATTAATCGAAGAAATAAATTTCTTTTACTTTATTAATGATATCTTGTTCATTTGGTAGCCAATCATTTTCAGCCATTCCAAATGGATAAATAGTATCCGGTGCAGCAACGCGACCGATTGGTGCTTTCAATGAAAGGATTGAGCGTTCAGCAATTTCTGCCATAACGGTTGCACCAACTCCTGCTTGACGTTGTGCTTCTTGAACAACAACGAGGCGACCTGTTTTTTCAACAGATGCAACGATTGTTTTAATATCAATTGGAGAAACAGTACGCAAGTCAATTACTTCAACAGAAATGTTTTCTTCTTTTAATGACTCAGCAGCTTTAAGTGCTTCGCGAACCATGTAACCATAAGTTACGATTGTAACGTCGTTACCTTCAACTGGAACACCTGCAACACCCAATGGGATTGTGTAGTATTCTTCAGGAACTTCGTCACGGAATGAACGGTATAGTTTCATATGCTCTAAGAAGACAACTGGATCATTATCTTCAATAGAAGCTAATAGAAGTCCTTTTGCGTCATATGGGTTTGATGGAATAACAACTTTCAATCCTGGGGATTGTGCCATTAGACCTTCTAAGTTATCCGCGTGCATTTCTGGTGTATGAACACCACCACCGAAAGGTGAACGGATTGTGATTGGCATGTTACGAGTATTTCCTAAACGGAAACGCGTACGCGCCATTTGTCCTACGATTGAGTCCATTACTTCGAAAACGAATCCGAAGAATTGAACTTCCATGATTGGACGGAATTTCTCTAAAGCTAAACCGATTGCAAGACCACCGATACCAGACTCAGCAAGAGGTGTATCGAATACACGATCCTCGCCATGAATTGCTTGAAGACCTTCAGTTGCACGGAAAACTCCACCGTTAGCCCCTACGTCTTCACCGAAAATCATTGTGTCTTTATCTTTAGCTAGGGCCATATCAAGCGCATTAGTGATTGCTTGAATCATCGTTAATTGTGCCATGTTTATTTACCCTCCTTGATTTCAAATTGCTCAATTTGTTCTTGAATAATGTCTGTTGGTGTTTCAAACATTGTTTTTAGTGAGTCAGAGATCAATTGTTTTGGAGCTGCATCAGCTTGTGCTACAGCTTCTTTGATATCTTCATCGAATTTTTCAATTAATTCTAATTCGTGTTCTTCAGTCCATAATTTCTTTTCAGTTAAGAAATTACGCATTCTGATCAATGGATCTTTTTTGTCCCACTCATCAAAACTTGCTTGATCACGGTAGCGCTTAGGATCATCACCCGAAGTTGAGTGAGGACCGAAACGAGATGTTAATGTTTCGATTAACACAGGTCCGTTACCAGCAACAGCCCAGTCGCGAGCTGCTTTAGAAACAACGTATACTGCAAGTGGATCCATACCATCAACAATAACTCCTGGGATACCAGCAGCAACCGCTTTTTGACCTAAAGTCGTAGCAGCAGTTTGTTTGTGACGCGGTGTCGAAATTGCATAACCATTATTTTGAATATAAAAGACAACAGGTGCTTTAAATGCTCCAGCATAGTTGATTCCTTCGTAGAAATCTCCCTGTGAAGAACCACCGTCTCCTGTATAAGTAAATGCTACTTGTGCTTCATTACGACGTTTAAGTGCGTAACCAGCTCCTGCAGCTTGGATAATTTGTGCCCCAATAATAATTTGAGGTGGATAAGCTTTTAAATCTTCTGGATATGTACTTCCCTCAACATGTCCGCGGCTCCATAGGAACGCTTTATGTAATGGAAGACCATGTTTTACCAATTGTGGAATATCACGGTATCCTGGGAACAAAATGTCACCCTTATTAAATGCAAAATGACTTGCTAATTGCGACGCTTCTTGTCCAGCAGTCGGCGCAAAGAAACCAAGACGTCCTTGACGTGCAAGTGTCATTGATCGATCATTTAGAGCACGAGACCATAACATGTCCTCAAATAGCTCTACAAGCTCCTCATCTTTTAAATCTGGCATTAAGTCCGCATTAACAACTTTTCCAGTCTCATCTAAGATCTGAATTGGTTGGAAAATCTTCTCAACTGATTTGAGTTGAGCAGCGAAATCTAACGCTTTATTTATCTTCTTTTTTGTCATTGAAATATCCATTCCCTTTCTATTTCATCTGCTTCGCACAAAAAAAGCGCTCAGCAATACAGTATAAATGTAACATGTAAAAGCTTTCCATTCAATGGAAATGCTAAAATAATGTGAAAATAACTGCGTTTATCACAATTAGTCAAACATTAACGATAAAATCTCACCTTTGTCGATTAAACCAAAATACTTTTTGAGATCAATTTGACTCAATATTCCATCAACATCCGAGCGATCAAAACGAACACCCATTAATTGATTTTCAACCTCAGAAACATCCTCTAATCCAAGATAATCCCCAACGAAACGAATTGAAGCAATTTTACCCTCAACCACGTTCATTAAAGTCTCAAGACGACCACCAGAGAAACGCTTCGAATTCTTAAGATTAAATTCAGGTGAAGCACCATAAATCCAATCCCATGTACTAAACTTAGAATCTGCTTCCGCTTGAATCTTAGCGATGTCATCTTCAGTTAATACAATTTCCTGATCCTGGCCCTCATTGGAAAGATAATAATGAAGGTTATCCCAGAACTCATGAATATCACCGTGGGTTAAATGCTCCTTAATGTTCGTAACACGAGATCGAACCGATTTTACACCCTTAGACGTAATTTTATCCGGATCTACATTAAGCGCCTTAACCATGTTCTCAATATTCAAGTCAAACATGATTGTACCGTGGTGCATCAGCTTGCCATTCGCCATACGTTGCGCATTCCCAGAGATTTTAAGACCATCCACTAAGATGTCATTTCTACCCGACGCCTCAGCCTTGATTCCCATACTCTCCAAAGCATCAATAATGGGTTGCACATATTTTTTGTAATTAACTTTACCTGGATCATCAACACTGATCACAAACGTAAAGTTCAAATTACCTAAATCATGATACACAGCACCACCGCCCGAAACGCGACGCGCTACTTTAATACCATGTTGATCAATAAACTTTTGGTTTATTTCCTCTGCGGTATTTTGATTCTTACCAATTATTACCGATGGCGCATTTTGCCAAAGAAAAAAGAAATCCTCATCAACATCGATATGCTTCATTGCATACTCATCTAAGGCCAAATTAAAGTATGGATCCAAAGATTTATTCAAGATATATCTCATTGTAGTTACCTCATCTCTCCTCTACCATTTTAAGTCAATGTTGTGTATAATACAACTAGTATGAATAGGATAAGGAGTATCTAAACTATGGATTTCAATCTAGAAACACCCGCAATGATTTTCCCAGCAATTTCGTTGCTCATGCTTGCATACACAAATCGATTCGTTGTGTTGGCAGGACTCATTCGAGAACTTTATGAAGAACACAAGGTAACTCCCAAACAAGAAATTCTTGCTCAAATTGAAAACCTTCAAAAAAGGATGTCATATATCAAAAACATGCAAGTACTCGGCGCAATCGCATTTATTCTCGCAGTAGTCGCAATGCTACTGGGTATGATTGAATACGACTTCGAATCAGCCATCGTGTTTACACTCAGTTTGGTAACACTTGTTGGTTCCCTAATTTATCTTTTACTCGAACTTCAAATTTCAATCACAGCACTCACCATCCAATTGGATGACATCAAAGAAATCTCAGAGAAATAACAAAAGCCGCTCGATTATCAAAATCGAGCGGCTTCTTTATTTAGTGTAATATTCTTTCAGTACTGTTTGCTAATTGTATAAACTCTTTCAATGATTCAAATACTTGAATCAGTTCCTGTGGTTTCATCGTATTAATATCATGTTGCATGAAATAATCAATAATTGGGAGTACATCCCCTTCTTCAAGACTGTCCTTAAACGCACCTACAAATCCGACAATTTGTTCCGCAACAAGGTCATCAGTAATTTGAGCTTCGATTTCTTCGACGACTTCATCAAAGTTATCTTCCAGTTCGTAAAGGTTTATTGGACGAAATGGAGGAATCACAATCTGAATGCTCTGGTCAAACGGCGAACGATTAACAATGATCACCTGTGATTTATTTTCTTTTTCCATTTTTACACATCCTTCCACTTCAATAATATCATAGATAATCAATGTTTGCATTGACTTACACCTTAGAACTATAATGATATATAGATAACAAGGAGAATATACACACCATGATAAAAAGATTACAAGAAGCAATGATGACACCACAAATGATTGTGAGTGATGCATTCATGATTCAATACCTGATCAACGAACACTACGAGGTCGGTGAGCGCATGATCGCCCTCTTAATTCGAAAAAATGATGAACCCATCCTATTCCTGAATAAACTATTCAAGAAACCTAACACAATCAAATGTATCCAGTTTGATGATACTGAAGACTCTATAAAACTCTTAATGCAACACATCCAAGAAAACCAAGCTCTCGCACTTGACGGAACGTTTCAATTCAGATTCACCCTCCCGTTTATTCAAGAAAACTACACCCTTGAAAATGCGTCACCCACATTAGAAAGTCTTAGAAGAATTAAAACACCCAAAGAGATGGAACTGTTGTTCGAAGCATCACAGGAAAACGATCGCGTCATGGACCGCGTCCGACAAGAAATTAAACTTGGCGTCAGCGAAATCGAACTAGCCGAAAAGGTAAAAGAGTTCCACAATAAAAATACTAGTTTTGAACCCATTGTCGTATTCACAGAAAACATCGCCGACCCACACGGAATACCAACCAACAGAACACTCACAGAAAATGATGTTGTTCTCGTTGATATGGGAGGCATGGTCAATAACTACGCATCCGACATGACACGAGCATTCTTCGTAGGAGACCATCCAGAACTAGAAGCAATCTATAAGATTGTCTTAGAGGCAAATAAAGCAGCCATAGAAGCCGTTAAAATAGGCGCACCACTATCAAGTGTCGATAAAGCAGCACGCGACGTTATCACCAAGCACGGTTACGGTGAAGCATTCATCCACCGAACAGGACACGGCATAGGTATTGAATGCCATGAAAACCTCGACGTCTCATCTACCAATGACACACCCATCGAAGTAGGCATGTGTTTCTCAATTGAACCCGGCATCTATATTGAAGGACTTGGCGGCATTCGCATCGAAGATTTAGTCTGCGTACACGAAGATGGTGTCCATGTCCTAAACTCATACGACAAAGAATTCGATCAAATCCAAGTCATTCTCTAAATGTCACTAACAACATCACATATGTCACCCTTCTAAATCATCGATTCTAGCGACAAACGATTCTTCACTGTCTTCATCGTAGTATTCATATGTGGTTTCTATAATATCAATATTATTTATATCAGCTTGGGAAACAGATCGACTTGCTCTGTGTACTTCACATAATCAATAAGACTTTGTGAGACAGCGAGTATAGTAGTTTCGAGAAGAATTTTGTCGCAAATGTTACCAATCGAGCATGTGATGTAACAAAATGTTGGGTGTGTATATATTGTAAATGTTAAGTAAATAATGCACATCGAAAAGGTATAAAAAAACTGCTGACAGTGTCGTCAACAGTTTAGAAAATATACTTAATATTTATCTTTTTAATTAAACAATTTCGATTGTTTGAATCACTTGAGGATCAAGTGGTTTGTCATTGCGGTCGCGCTTAGTAGCAACAATTGCATCAACGTGCTCAAGGCCATCAATTACTTTACCAAATGCTGCGTAGTCACCATCTAAGTGAGGTGCGTCTGCTGCCATAATAAAGAATTGGCTTCCAGCTGAATCTGGCATCATTGAACGAGCCATCGATAATACACCCTTAGAGTGAATTAAATCATTTTTAAATCCGTTTGATGAGAATTCTCCTTCGATGCTGTATCCAGGACCTCCCATACCAGTTCCATCTGGGCAACCACCCTGAATCATGAAACCAGGAATAACACGATGGAATACTAATCCGTCGTAGAATTTCTCTTCAATTAACTTTAAGAAGTTCGCAACTGTTTTTGGTGCAATCTCCTCATATAACTCAACGGTCATGACTTGACCTGTACTCATTGTAATTTTAATTGTTTTATTCATAATTACCTCCTCTAATACTATACCAAACGTGGTATACTTTTACTAGGAGGCTACACTATGAAAGTTATTGTTAATGCAGATGATTTTGGTTTAACCCAAGGCGGGAACAAGGCAATTATAGAATCCTATCAAAATGGAATCTTAACGTCGACTACCTTGATGGCAAACACAAAGTTCACTCAAGAAGCGATTCAACTCGCTAAGGAGAACCCTGGTTTGGGAGTTGGAGTCCATATGGTACTCACAACACAAGGACCACTTTTAGATACACATAAGAATATCGCAAATAAAGATGGTAAATTCTGTTGGACGATCAATTCACTTGATGAAACGATCGACAAAGAAGAAGTCTACCGAGAATGGGATGCTCAAATCGCATCCATCGCTAAAGAGTTAGATATTACACATCTTGATTCACACCATCATGTACATCTTCATCCAGCGCTTGATGGCATTGTTCAAAGGCTCTCAGAAAAGTATAAAGTACCGTTCAGATCTGAACGCACCCTATTACCAAATGAAGTTGAAGTTAACCCTAAATTTTATAAACAAGGTGTGACCGAAGCATTCATTTTAGAACTCTTTGAAGAGAAAGCATATGACGTCGTTGATTTAATGACACACCCTGCATATGTTGATGAATATTTAAGAAGTATTTCATCCTATACTGAAGAAAGATTCACTGAATTACAGATCTTATCTGATCCTAAATTAAGAGAGAAAGCCGAATCCTTGGGAATCGAGCTTATAAGCTATCGAGACATAGCCTAAACATTGAGTTTAGGCTTTTTTAATGCTATAATTTAGGAAAGGAGGATTGTCAATTGTGAGCCATAAATACATCAATATTAGTCAAGAAATAGAAGAAAAAATTCTACATGGAGAATACCATGCAGGTGGTAAACTTCCCACGGAAGAAGAACTGACAAATCACTATGGTGTGAGTCGTAACACGATCAGAAAAGCAGTTGATAACCTTACCCGAAAAGGATATATCATGCCCGTACAAGGTAGTGGCATGTTCATCAGAGATGTCTCAATCGAAAATGCCATTAATCTCGAAAATTTCCGAGGCCTAAGCATCGATTATCCTAACAGCGTCATTAAAACTAAAATACTCGAGTTCGAAGAAATCAATGCCAGCGAAGCAATCGCAATCATAATGAAATGCGACATTAATACACCGCTCTACTACATCAGTAGACTGCGAACAATTGATGATCAACAATGGGTTATTGAGTACTCATATTATAATCGAGACTACGTTCCCTATTTAGATGAAGACATTATCAATACTTCAATCTATTCATACATACGAAATGATCTCCACAAACAAATTGGATACGTTGACAGAATCATAGAGGCGACCCCTCTTAGTCCACGTGATGCGATGTTATTGGGACTCAATGAAGGTGAGCCTGCACTCGTATCAACCAATAAGGCAATGTTTAGATCCGGTGAAATCTTTGACTACTCAATTGATATCCATCACTACAAACATACACGATTCTTAAAACTATCGAATTTATTATTCTAGATAATAGCAAACTGAACCTATATGGCTCAGTTTGTTTTTTATATATTGCACAAAAAAACCTAACACATGGCTAGGCTCAGTTTGTTATGCAGCTTTTTCAACGATGAAATAAAGAGCACGACCGTATTCCGATTTTCTAAGAGTATCTTTTAAGAAACGAACAGCAGCATCTAAATCTTCAGCAGTTGTATTAAAATATAATTTTAATCCTTCTTCTTTTTCAAATGTAAAAGTATCTTCGCCCATAACGAGAGTTGGTACATATTCCTTAAAAAAGTCCCTTTTTAATGGTGAACTAACGATAATCATTCTACATCCTCACTTTCTATCATTGCCTTAAGACCCTCTAAGCGACGTCGAAGCTTCTTCTTCGTCGACCCTCTAAGTATTGGCAGCGTAAATAATTGGTAATTCCACGTACGCATTTTACTTTGTACACCGGATCCAATTTCATAAGTTGTGAGATACGTCCCTTCCGGGTCAGCCTCAAACTCGTAATGACTTTCTACGCGGTCTTTTGAATTTTCAGAAGTAAAAGCAAAATGTGATTCTTTGTCATGAATAGTCACAACTTGACTCACCTTAATTGCCTTACCCGTAAAGTTCATCGAGTCAGCAGTTGTGGTTTTACCTAACAATGCTTGCGGACTGCATTTGAATGCTTTAGCAAACTCCATTTCGATGAAATCCCAAACTTCACTAATCGGCTTTTCTATAAAGATTGTTTCTTTTAACATTTTCCTCACTCCTTCAATAAATAAGTCCTGTATATAATTATACAGGACTTTGGCGTATATTACTAATTTATATTTCTAGTAGAATTTGAATTTACTGATTCAATTTCGAATCTGCACTGTTCGCTACGAACACAAATGGTAAGTAGATTACAAATGCGATACCGAGGTTGAGTAGTGCAATTAATCCAGCACCCCAGCTAAAGTTAGTAGCAAGTAATGCGTTCAATACTGGAGGTGTAGTCCATGGAACAGAGTTCACAATTGGGCCTGCAAATCCAAGAATAGAAGCATAGTAAGCAACCATTGCTAAGATTGGTTGGTTTAATACGAATGGAATAATATAAATTGGGTTCAATACAATTGGAATACCAAATAGCATTGGTTCGTTAATCATAAAGATACCAGGAGCCAAGCTCAGTTTAGCAACTTCTTTTTGATCTCTAACTTTAGAGAAGAATAGAATTGCAAGAATCAGTGGCAATGTTGCACCTGATCCACCGTGGTAGACATAAGCATCAAATGATCCACTTACCCAGTAAGCTAATCCACCATCTTCCAATGGAGTTTTACTCATTGTACGCACACCTTCAGCAAATGCTTGTTGATTATGCGTATTAAGTGTTCCATAAACTGGTGATGTAACAGCAGCTAGTAAGTTAGCACCGTGAAGTCCGAAGAACCATAGTAATGGTACAAGAACTGCAATGATGATAATTAATAATGGACCTTGTGAGAATGATGAGAATGGCTTTGCAATGAAGAACTCAAACAACATAAAGATGTTTGTTGTTGTTCCAGCAGCGAACATTCCCTCAGTAACAACTTCTCCTGCTTCAGAAACAACTTGGAACATTCCAGCTACTTCTCCGAAAGGAATTTGAATTAAGACAAAGCGAACGATTGCCCAGAATAGAAGAGCAATAGCACCAGGGATGATCCCTGTGAATCCACGAGCAACTGCAGGTGGCACTGTGTCAGGCATTTTAATAGTAAAGTTGCGGTTCACAATAGCAAAATAAATTGCTGGAGTGATTAAACCAACGATTAGAGATACGAACACACCTTGTGCTCCTAAGTAGTGACCTACCCAGCCAGCAACCATAACGTTCTGACGGCTTAGAGCACCAACGATGATATAAGCACCAATGGAAATTAATCCAGTGATCAATCCATCTTGGTTCTCATTTTGAGCACGTAGGTAAGCAATTGTAAATGCTAAACCTAAACCAGTGATTGAAAGTGTACCAGCATCGATACTACCGAGAACTGGTGAAATCCATTTCCCAGTGAATGCCCAGAAACCTAAGACTACGTCTGGTTCTAGACCCATAATCATTTTCAGTAAGTCATGGAACAATGCTCCTTGACTGAATAGTACGTTATTTAAGAGCAATGCAATTGATCCTGCCATAACGAGAGGCATTAATGCAGCAAACGCATCACGAATCGCGATTAGATGGCGTTGATTACCAATCTTTGCCGCGATAGGAACGAGTTTGTCTTCAAAAAATTTAATTAATCCGTCCATAATATTCTCCTTCTCCGGTCGATTCCCCTATTTTTAAGATCGACTCAATGGTATTGAGTACCCAACCTACCCC
>JAAYNU010000071.1 GCA_012520695.1 Erysipelothrix sp. | reverse complement strand
TGTTTTTTTGTTCTGTCAGATGCATCACTTGCGATCACAACACATGCAACTGTACGCTTTGTGATGGATGGCAGTAAATCATCACCATAAACCAACACACCTGCGCGTTTCATTAACCCTAAACCATTAAGAAATTTTTGTTTATGATACATAGTTCACCAAATCATCGTAAACCGATGGATCAATCTTTGTTCTTAATGCGCGCTCAAGAGCACGATTCTTTCGAGCCAGTTCAACGACCTCTAAATCACGCTTTAAATAAGCGCCACGACCGTTTTTACGACCTGTCTCATCAATTTCAACTGAATCCTCAGGAGTAAGAACGACACGAATCAAATCCATTTTAGGATATTGAACTTGAGTAACTACACATTTTCTTAAAGGAACTTTCTTCATGCTATTCCACCTTTCTAAAGATTATTCAGCATCGTAGAATTCATCGAATTCATCGAAATCAATTTCTTCTTCATACCACGAGCTTTCTTCAGCTTCACGTTTCTTACGAATTTCTTCCATTTCCTCAGCTGAGTATTCTGGAACAATTTCATAATCCATTTCTTTCAAGAGTTCTGAAGTATTCACAATTGGCACATCCTTCGTGCGGTCATTACGACGGCGACGCGGGTAAGCTGCTTGTTCTTGTTGACGCGAAGCATCTGCAAGTTTTTCGAACTTCGATACGTACTCAGTACGAGGACGATAAATCTCTGCACGATCCACTTTAATTTCTTCTTCAACTGGAACTTCTTCAACTTTTTCTTCAACGACTTTTTCTTCAGTTACTTTTTCTTCAACAGCAACTTCAACTGCTGGAGTTTCAACTTCAACTTCAACTTCAACTGCTGGAGTTTCAACTTCAACAACAACTTCTTCTTCAACTGCCTTTGGAGCAAGCTTAGCGTTCAGTTCTTCTTGATAAGCAGCCATGAGTCCAACATAATCAATACCATTCGCTTCAGCATCACTCACTGATTTAATATCAATGCGCTCTTTTGTAAGACGAACAGCAAGACGTGCGTTTTTACCACGTTTACCAATTGCGAGAGATAATTGATTATCCTCAACAATAATAACGAATCCCTTTTGTTCAGGATTTGGGAATACAGCGACAATCTCGGCTGGAGCTAAAGCATTCTTGATTAACTCAATCATGTCTTCAGACCATTCAAAGATATCGATCTTTTCACCCTTAAGCTCTTCAATAATCGTTTGGACACGAATACCACGTGGTCCGATACATGCTCCAATTGGATCAATATCAGGATCATGAGAGTAAACCGCAACTTTAGTACGATCCCCTGCTTCACGAGCGATTGCTTTAATTTCAACTTGACCTTCAAATATTTCAGGTACTTCAGTTTCAAATAAACGACGTACTAACATTGCATCAGCACGCGAAACTAAAATTTGAGCACCCTTTGTATCACGGTTCACTTCAGTGATGACAACCTTAAGCGTTTGTCCTTCACGGTAATGTTCTCCTTCGATTTGTGCTGCACGAGGCATGACTGCTAGAGACTTACCTAAGTTCACAACCACAAATTTATCTTCAACCGATTCAACCATGGCCATGATCATTTCGCCCAATTGGTCGATATACTCATCATAGACACCTTGTTTTTCCGCTTCACGAATTTTTTGTTTGATGACGTTTTTTGCTAGTGTAGCAGCAGCACGCCCTAAATCCGCAATCGGTTGTTCAACGCGATAGTAATCACCAACAACTAAGTTTTGGTCTTTCGCATTTATTTCATTAACACCGACCTCGAGTTCATCATCTAAGACTTCATCTACCACAAGAAATTTGTGGTAAAGCTTCATCTCAGCAGAAACTTGGTCAATTTCCACATCAACTAATGCATCCGGAACACCAATTTGGCGACGGTATGCTTTCATGAGTGAATCTTGCAATGCATCAATAATAACTTCTTTAGAAATATTACGATTGTCTTCAATTTCTTGCATCGCTAATATAACGTTTTCAACTTTCATTCCTTTTCTTCTCCTTAAAGTTTCACAGCGAGTCGTAAGTACGCTATATTTTCAACTGGTATTTCAATATTTTTTAATGCATGCTTTTGACGATACGCAACGACAATAGTTTCATCAGTACAACTCAGCACACTTCCTTCAACATAATCTGCATCTAAGAGCGGATTCTTAAACTTAACCAGAACATATTGATCGACAAGCGAACTGTAATTTTCGGGCTCAATCATACGCTCCGCACCAGCAGAACCTACATCAAGACCCACCGCCCAATCAATCGCAATTCCGAAAGCTTCAGCAGCTTCACCTACAGCGTCAATGTTTAACGGTTTAAAATCAAGACGTGCAAGACCCAACTCCAATAAATCCTTATTGATGAGATTTGCATCCACAATTTCAAGCCCTAAACTCTCTGCCACAGGCATTAATAATTTAAGATATTCTTCCATTTTTACTCCTTTAGACAATATATAAGGAGTGGTTGGCCCACTCCTTGTTTATCTATAAGCATATTATACACGAAATTAAGCCGTGTTTCAACTCACACAGCCCTTAGAATGTGTGGAATCGATATGAATCGTTAAGAGATAGATTAGTCTGTTTTTCTGAGACTACAGTTTGATGTTATTAATGTCACCGGTGATGATCAAGTCATCAATAATTTTTCTCTATTGTATTTAAAGGGTGCAATCTCTTTGATTCGTTCATCATATTATTTTTTAAATCTTAATTGCTTGGCCTTTAGAATGAACACTATAAACTAATCTGTTCTTATTTGGAAAAGATGGTATCGAAATTAACTGATCATGATTTTCATAGTAGTCTTTAAAATATAATGGAATACCATTTGTGGAAAGTAGGTTCAAATCACTGATAGCCTGAATATGAATATGAGGCTGAATGGAATTACCGCATTCACCAATCTTTTGACCTGCATTTACCGATTGTCCTTTTCTTGTACAAATAGAGGTCTTTTTAAGGTGAGGAATACAAATGTACGCATCAGAATCATTACTTTTGATAATGACTAAATTACCAGCAATCTTAGTGATGCCACCTTTAATTCATTTTCTCTGACCAAACATATATGGGATCCGTGCGAACAGCGATCTTCTAACGACGTTATCCTCTACACCATCATAGACCTCTACTACGTACCCATCTATTGGCGACAATACTGATTCACCAAAACTATAGAGGTCTTCTGTGGCAAGAAAACTTCTCCAATTGTAGTTTTTGCTTACTCGCGTCAACCTTCACAAAATCGTATGCATACCCTACCCCAAACTTAAAAGTACCATGACTTGGTATTTTATCCGCTGGTGTAGCTGTCGAAATCCACCCTCCCTCCAAAGGGAGTTGACCCGTAATTGATTTTTCCATAAAAGATCATCCATCCTAACTTAACACTATTGTATCAGTTTGCTTTAATTTCTTGTTCAAGAAAGTCATAAAATGTGAAAAAAAATATAGACATTATATCTATATTTTTTCATACCTTATTAATAATTTTCGTAGTCTTAAAACAAACTCATTTGATTGGATTCTTGTAAGTGTTCCGTAACACCCAAGTCATCCAACTTCTTAACAAGCGCAGCACTGATGCCACCTCGCGTGATTAAATCACGCTTCGAGATGAATTCACGCTCTTCACGTGCACTCACAATCCCAGCCGCAACGTTATTACCCAATCCATCCACAACATTAAATGGCGGAATAATTGCGTTATCACTGCGCGGATCCAAGCGCCATTCAGTCGCATGAGAAACCATCAAGTCGATGGGCGAAATCACGAAGCCACGATTCATCATTTCTGATGTGACTTCAAGTGTATCCACTAAGTTCTTCTCTTTAGGCGTGACATCTTTTGCGGTATCGTAGTTTCTCAATTGAGAGTTGATTCCGTTTAGGCGCGCCAATACCACATCTAAATCCTTTGTCATCGTTTCAATCTCATAGGCATTACTACGAAGCGTGAAATACACTGCGTAATAAGCAAGTGGATAGTAAACCTTAAACCACGCAACACGAACTGCCATCATGACATAAGCAGCCGCATGGGCTTTAGGGAACATATACTTAATCTTCAAGCACGAATCTACATACCAATCCGGAACTTTATGTTTCCCCATGGATTCAATCCATTCTGGTTTAAGTCCCTTCCCTTTACGAACGGACTCCATAATGTCAAAGGATTCCTTATTCTCAAGACCTGCTTGCATGAGGAAGGTCATGATGTCATCACGACACCCAATTACTTCATCAAGTGTGAGACCTTGTTTGATTAAATCTTCAGCGTTATTACGCCAAACATCCGTACCGTGAGACAATCCAGAAATCTGAACCAGGTCAGAGAACTTATCAGGTTTTGTTGCTTCAAGCATCTGACGCACAAATGGTGTACCAAACTCTGGTAAACCAAGTCCACCGGTAACTTCATGATACTTACGATCATCAACTCCCAATGCTTCAGTAGAACCGAATAGACTTAAAGTCTTCGCATCATTCATCGGAACGGTATTAATATCAACACCCGTTAGTTTTTCAAGTAACTTCATCGCCGTTGGATCCACATGACCCAAGATATCAAGTTTTAAAACGTTGTCGTCAATATCATGGAATTCAAAGTGAGTGGTGTACCAACTCGACTCTTTATTATTCGCAGGATATTGAATCGGTGTAAAGTCATGCACTTCCATATAGTCCGGAACAACAATTATCCCACCCGGGTGCTGACCCGTTGTTCGTTTAACACCCTCAGAACCACTCGCAAGATAGGTATTCCAAGCATTGGAACTTACCATGTTATGAGCTTCGTTATATCCAAGAACATAACCAAACGCAGTTTTATTCGCAACCGTAGAAATTGTCCCCGCACGATAAACATAGTCATCACCGAAAATCTCTTTCGTATACGCATGTGCATGTTCTTGATAGTCTCCTGAGAAGTTAAGATCAATATCAGGAACCTTATCCCCTTCAAAACCAAGGAAGGTCTCAAATGGAATATCCTGACCATCACACAACATCGAAGCACCACAGTGCGGACACGCCTTCGGTACTAAGTCAAAGCCCGAAGCATATTCACCCTTCAAGAAAAATTCATTATGATGACATGATGTACATACATAGTGAGGTGCAAGTGGGTTAACTTCAGTAATCTCTGCCATTGTAGCGACAAGACTAGAACCAACCGATCCACGACTCCCAACTAAATACCCATCATTCAAACTCTTCTTCACAAGAAGATGAGAGATATAATAAATAACCCCATACCCGTGACCAATAATTGACTTGAGTTCACGTTCAATACGCTCAGAAACAAGTTCAGGCAATGGATTACCGTATTGTGCGTAGGCATTCTTATAAACAATTTCTTTCAATAGTTCATCTGAGTTTTCAAGTTTAGGCGTATACAGTTTATTTGGAACCGGAGCCACTTCTTCAATGGTTGCGAGTAATTCCTTTGGATTCTTAATGACATAATTATACGCATCAGAATCACCCAAGTACGAAAACGCACTCAACATATCCTGTGTATTACGGAAATGTTGATCCGGAGCCACAAACGAAGCCCTACGCTCATTATTAAAGATATACAGCGGGTGACGTGCACCCCCAAGACCTTGAGCGGATATATACACATCACGCATAACCTTTTGATTTGGATGATTGTAGTGAACATTACCACTCCCGATGATAATCTTATTCAAGCGCGTCGCACTTTCAATAATACGGTGAATCACTTCAATGAGACGTTTTTCAGATGCAATCATTCCCGATTCAATCTGAGGGCTGTAGTAATTCAAAGGCATGATTTCAATATAGTCGTAGTATGAAATAGCTTGATCAAGATCTTCCCTTGATTTATTTGCTGCATTCTCAAACACATCAGAGCTGCTGCAACCCGCACCTAAAAGTAGGTTCTCACGGCGAGAATCCAACTCTTCTTTGATAATACGCGGCTGAGCTACAGCACTACCGTTTTGAGCAAGAAATTTTGTATGGGATAAAGTAATCAATTCATAGATATTCTTTAATCCCTTTTGATTCTTCGCTATTACCGAAACATGGGTTGGTCTTCCCTTCGCATACGATTCTGATGAATTCAAGGACTGTAAATCCTTAACATACTTAAGATTCTCGAGTTGTTCGCTTCTCAACATTTCAAGGAACACAAGACTCAAGACCTCCGCATCATAATCCGCTCTATGCGCTACACCATCATCGTAAGTAATCTTTAAGAGTCGCGCAATCGCACCTAAGCGATACGCACGGCGCCCCTCAAACATCATACGAGACAGTTCTAATGTATCTACGACCGCATTATCAATTTCAGGCATGTTTAGGTTTCTAAGATTTTGTTGGATGAAGTCCATGTCAAAGGATGCATTATGGGCAACCAGTGTGTGATCACCGATAAAATCAAGCATGTCTACCATGGCTTCTGAAATAGGTTTCGCATTCGCTAACATTGAATCATTAATCCCTGTTAGTTTTGTAATGAATGATGATACATTAACAGGCGGTTTAATAAAGAATTGTTTCGATTTAATCGTCTTACCATTTTCAATTAAAACACCACCAAATTCGATGATGTGATCAAACTCAACCGAAAGACCCGTCGTCTCAAGGTCAAACACAACATAGGATCCTTCATGAAGAAGTTCGCCCTTTGTACTACTCGCAATGTTTAATTCCTTTTGAGCAAGGTTCATTTCAACCCCATAAGCCAATCTAAAGTCATGGTCCGGATTATCCTTACGAAGACCCTTCAAAGCTTTATATGCTTTAGGATACGCTTGAACACCCACGTGGTCCATTAAGACCATGCCGGGGTGTTTCCATTCAAAGGCTTGTTTTAAGTACTCAGATGCATCGGAAATCCCGTCCATCTCAGAGTTATTGGTGTGCATGTGAAACTCAACACGTTTCTCATCCGCATAATCATAGCGTTTGAAAATATCACCGATTTCCTCATAATGATCCATACGGAAAATATAATCACGTGCATAACGCGCATCAAATGAATAATGACCGTACACTTTAAGTGATTTACCTTTTTTAAGAATTGCATCTTCAGTATCCGCAAAGTCCATAATGGTAATCGCTGATTCACCATCCGAGAACGAATAGTTAACTGCGAAACTTCCCGTACGTGTTTCACGAGAACTCACATCAAAAATCTTACCTTCAACACAAACATCGTGTGCTTCTTCAGTAAGCATCGCCATTTTCACAGGATTATAATTTGATTTATTCCCTTTTCTTCGTGGGATTCGACTGACTGATTTACGTTCAACTTGTTCAATCTTAGGCGCCGCCACTTTTTCAATCACTTCAAGATCAGGATTACTGTAATGAACCAGTGCTTCAGGCTCAAGTTTAATTCCAACATACTCCAAACCTTCTTGGAGTGCTTTGAGTTCCATTGAAACGCGTTCTAAATGAATATCATCAATGCATAGGACATTTAAGACATCGTCGTTGTATTGTAGTGTTCCCTCAACAACTGCATTCAAGCGATCTTTTCGTGCAATGAAATTAACATATGAAGAGATGTTTAAAAAGTCGAGATGACTCGACTCAGCAATAATTCTTAAATCAACTTCAGTTTTTGTATAGTTTTTAACTTTCTTAACGAGTTCTCGATAAACACCGTATGGTAGTGATGTTTGAACTGAAATCGAAAGGTTCAATACTTTTGTTTCTGGATTGTATAAAGCTTCACCAAGCTCACTTCCATCAAAATAAGGCACATAACGCTTATTCAAATCAATTTTATCTAAAAAAAACTGCATCATTTATGCCCCCTTTATTACTTAACTAATTTCTCGAAGGCATCCTTTGCGGCTGTTTGTTCCGCTTTCTTCTTACTCATGCCTTTACCACGACCAAATATTAATTGATCCAGCTTCACAACAACTTCAAACTCCGGAGCATTCGAAGGCCCTTCAACACTCACAACTTCATACGATACTGCTTTACGCGAATCGGATTGAATGAATTCTTGTAGTTTTGTTTTGTAATCTGTAATGCTTAGATCTTCTAGACTTTCGAAAGTTGACGACAAGACACGATCAAGAATGGCATTGACACCCTTCATGCCCGTATCCAGATACAAAGCACCAATAAAACTCTCGAATAGGTCAGCAATAATGGACGGACGCGTACGACCTCCATGTTTTTCCTCACCCATTCCGAGTTTAAGATAGTCATTCAAACCCAGTTCAAGACTGTAACTCGCAAGGGCTTCTTCGCACACTAACTTCGCACGATACAACGTCATGTCTCCTTCAGACAGGCGTTCTTTGTAATTAAATAATCGCTCCGTAACACAGATTTGTAAGACAGCATCGCCCATAAATTCCAAACGCTCATTATCTTCAATCTTTTGATTTGATTCATTCACATAGGATGAGTGCACAAAAGCATTCTCAATCAATGCTTTTGATCGAACTTCAAGTCCGAATGAATCCAACAGTTCCCATAATGTCATTTTTATCACCTATTAATTATTATACACTAAACGAAGAGTTAAGGGCGAAAAGAAAACGACTCTCGTCGCTTTCTTAAGTTTTCACATTCGCATGTTCTATGATTGGCTGATAATCCGGATTATTACGATCCGCCATAATCTCTTGAGCATCTACTTTCGCAGTCTTTAGAATCGCTTCATCGTTGATGATATCTCCAAGAATAAACTGTGGCATACCCGATTGACGTGACCCCAATAAGTCCCCAAAGCCTCGCAATCTTAAATCAATCATCGCTAGATCAAAGCCTGAATCATATTCCAACATCGCATTCAGACGCTCTTGAGTAATCTCATCTTCCATTGCACCACTTAAGAGATACGTCGTTCCTTGAACAACCCCCCGTCCAACACGCCCTCTTAATTGGTGTAGTGTCGCAAGCCCAAAGAGCTCGGCATTATAGATAATCATCATATTCGCATTATGAACATCAACCCCAACTTCAATTACGGTGGTACAGACTAAGATATCAATCTTACCAGACTCAAATTCACTCATGATTAGTCTTTTATCGTTAGAACTCATACCACCATGAATGGCAGCCATCGTTTGGTCCTTAAATACAGGAGCAATGTTCTCTACGATGGATTCCACCGTTTTGATTCCATATCGATGCGCTACATCAATTGCAGGACAGACAATATAGATTTGCCCCTTTGTCTTTAGATAAGCTTTCATATCATTCACAATGCTTCGGATGGAGTTCTCTTCTATCACAAAGGTCTGACTCCCTGTTCTATTCTTTGGATGGGACTTAAGGGTCGAAACCTTCATATCAAAGAATAAAGAACTTGCAAGTGTACGCGGAATTGGTGTAGCAGAAAGCATGAGGACATCTGTATTATTGCCTTTATCGTACAGAGACTGACGCTGTTCAACCCCAAAACGATGTTGTTCATCCACAATCGCAAGCCTAAGGTCTTTGTAGTGAACAGACTTTTGGAATAATGCATGAGTCCCAATTACAAATCGAGCCTTACCATCAGCGATATCCTCCAATGCTTGATCCTTATCCTCACTGTCCTGTGTGAAAAGGTATACTAATTCATTGGGAAACAGCTTCTTAAAGTTATTAAAGTGCTGGATCGCCAGTGTTTCAGTTGGCACCATTAAAACTGCCTGACCACGCTTGAGTGATAAAGCACTTAAGAACGCGACAATCGTCTTCCCGCTCCCTACATCTCCTTGGAGCATACGGAACATATTAGAGGGTGACGCTATTTCATTTCGTATATCTTCAATCGCAGCAATCTGATCATTATTCAAAGTGAAGGGTAAACTAAACTCTGATATATCCCTTAATTCATTCGCATGACCCTGACGCATTGCCTCGTGGTTCAGAGCATAGTTTAAATGATACTTTAGAAACTCTTCATATTTTAGTGTTCTAAGCGCATCTTTAAGTGATTGAGGACTTGTTGGTTGATGAACTTCTTTAACCGCCGTGTGTCGATCTAATAATCTGTAGCGTTGTTGGTAGACCGATGGAAGAATATTATTTATTTCAGTTTCTTTTAGTATCTTTGTGATGAGTCGTAGGATTTCAAAGTTCTTAATCCCTGCCTTAAGTCCGTAGATTGGGTTAATACCTACTACTGTTTCTAAAGGCTTGTTTGTAACAGTTTGGACAGAAATTGTTCCTGACTTCCCTACTGTTCCTACAACGACAAGCCCATCAGTATAGTGAGCTTGTTTGAGGAATGGTCGATTGAAGAGAGAACATTTGATGATGTTTCCTTCATGAATCACACTGAAATTAGTGACAGATTGATTTTTACCGAATCTGAATGTTTTAAAATCACTGACCAGTTCAGCAGAAAAGACCACTTTATCTTTTTCCTGCCATTTATCAAATGGTTTGGTCTCTAAGTGGTCATAGCGATACGGATAGTAGTTAAGAAATGATTCTGGACTACTGTATCCGAGTCTTTCGACGATTTCTTCTTGTTTCTGCGTCAATTTCATAATAAAAAAGGGCACTAGGCCCTATTCAACACCTATGATATATGAATATACAGGTTGTTCCCCACGATGTGTTTCAACTTCTACATCATAGTTTGATTCAATAAAATCAGACATTGCTTCAAGTTCATCGTCTTCAACATCTTCTCCCGCGATCAGCGTGACAAGTTCACAGTCTTCATCGATTAACTTAGCGATGAGTTCATGTGTTGTTTCAATACGACTTGCGTTTGTGACAACGATATCTTTTTCTAAGATTCCCATGAAGTCATTTGCTTTAATTTCAAGTGACTCGAATGTTGTATCTTTAATTGCGTAAGTTACTTGACCAGTTTTGGTATGAGCAACAGCATCGCGCATTTCTTCGAGGTTTTCTTCAATTTCAACATCTGGATTAAACATCACACATGCTGAAAGTCCTTGAGGAATTGTTCGTGTTTCGATAACATGAATGTCTTTGTCTTCAAGTAAGTCCTTGGCTTGATTTGCAGCCATAATAATATTTGAGTTATTTGGTAAGATGAAGATATGATCAGCGTTAATTGATTCAATCAATGCTGTAAAGTCTTCAGTTGAAGGGTTCATTGTTTGACCCCCTGAGATAATGTACTCAGCACGAAGGCCTTTAAACATCTCAACAACACCACTACCAGCAGCAACTGAAACAATTGCATACTTAGAGTGTGGTTTTGAAGGAGCCGCATCATCAAGAATCGTATTATGTTGTTCCGTCATATTTTCAATTTTTAGTTTAACAAATTCACCGTATTTTTGACCCAAGTTTAATGCGTTACCTGGAGTTAATGTATGAACATGAACCTTAACAAGGTCTTCATCCGTAACAACAACGAGTGAGTTACCGATTGCTTCAAGTTGAGCACGGAATTTATCTTCATTGTATCGGCTTATTTTTGCATCATCAAGACGAACAATAAATTCTGTACAGTAACCAAATTCATCATGATCAAAATCACTAGCAGCCACATGGCCTTCAGCATCAAGTTCAATCAGTTCAAATGGTTCACCTTTAAGTGAAGCTACAAATCCTTCAAGAACACAGACATACCCTTTACCACCACTATCAACAACACCCACTTCTTTAAGAACTGGTAAAAGTTCTGGAGTGTTCTCTAGTGATTTATTGGCAGCCACAACGAGGAACTCAAAAAATTCTAGAACAGAAATTTCTGGATTCAATAAAACGTGATCATAAGCATCCTGTGCTGATTCACGAAGAACTGTTAGGATTGTTCCTTCAACAGGACGCATAACTGCTTTATAAGCAATTACTTTCCCATTTTGGAATGCATCTGCTAATTGTTTAACATTAACTTCTTTATAAGGTTCTACGGATTGCGCAAAACCACGGAAGATTTGTGACAAGATAACACCTGAGTTACCACGTGCACCCATCAAAAGTCCGCGAGAAAGAGTTTTAGATAATTCACCAATATGACTTGTCATTAGTTTACGCGCGTCATTGAGACCCGAAGTAAACGTTAAATTCATATTCGTTCCTGTATCACCATCAGGTACCGGGAATACATTAAGTGCGTTGATTTCATGATGCTGATTCGTGAGATTGTTTGCACCTGATTGCAACATATTTAAGAATACATCACCATTTATCGTCTTCATTATTTAATAACCTTGATACCCTGAACAAAAACATTAATCGAATTGAAATCCTGTTGTAACGTTTTTTCCAGCATATACTTCGCCTTCTTTTGAACCTCTAATACTACTTCTGAAATCTTCACATTATAAGATACAATAATGTATAAGTCTAAATCAAAGCCTGTTTCGCCTTTACGAACGACAACACCCTTTGCGTAATTTTCACCCTTAAGTAATTCTGCAAGTCCATCTTTAAAAACTTGTTGAGAAGCCATCCCAACAACACCATAACATTCAGTTACAACGCCGCCAGCCAGCATCGCGATCGCTTCGTTTGAAACGTTGATTTTACCAAACTCGTTAGTTTTTTCTATCGCCATTTGTTTCTCCTCCTTATAGTATTTTTCTTTTTTTAGTATTCGTCTGTTGTGCACGCACGAATGGTTACCGTCGACGAATCCTCGTCGGGACCGTATTCATTCAGCTCGATACATTTATTGCCATCGCTTGCACTAGATAATAGTGTAGCATACATGTACATCATTGGTAAAGTTTCTACATTTGCATAAACCAAGTATTGGTCGTTCATGTATAACTTCATTGCTAATGGATCGTATGTTTGAGGGTTGTGGTGAATTTCAGAAATTGCACTGAATGCTTCAAACTCTAACTCCCCAAGATATTGTAACATCATTTTACTGATAGTATCCTCTGTATACCCTACTAATATTGGTAGACCCAAGACAAGATTCGATTGATTCTCATCTAAGTCTTTCGAGTATCCATCAGCATAATACAACTTAAGACCGCCTTCACTTTGATAAGCAACAGCCGGAACTTCGTGGACATCCACACTCACATATCCTTTAGTATAGTACACATTAACGTCGATAGATTCAAGTCCAGGGATTTTTTTAGCCTTACTTTCCTTAACAAAAGAATGTGTAAACGCCAAACGATCCCCCTTCTCAATCTTCAAAGCATCCATAATTTCTTGATCACTCAGCGTTGTATTACCACTGATTTTCAAGGTACGGATACGCGACGTATTACTCGCATCAAAAGCATAGATTCCAAAAATAAGAAGAATCACAAGACTCACTTTAAAAAAGTTCCAAATGAAGCGATTACGCTTAATTCTTCGTTGGTGCTTTTTCTTCAGTTTGATGTCTTGATTGATTTTTTCCATAGCATGGTTTTCTTCATTCAAGACACTTTGTTTTCTACGCATACAAACTAACATCCTCGACAAATTCAACCATATCCGAAAGAGCATTCGGAGTCGCAAGCTTTAAGACCTCTTCTTTCAATGAAGCCCTGTGATCTTTGTCACACATTAAAGCATGAACCGATTGATCCAGTAATTCACCCGACAGATATGCTTCTTCAATCATGTCTGCCGCTTTTTTATCGACAAGACTTTTCGCATTATAGAATTGATGATTGTTTGCGACATGCGGTGAAGGAATTAAGAGTGATGCTAATCCAAACGATTGGATTTCCGCAATCGTAGATGCACCCGAACGACAAACGATTAAATCAATCTTACTTAAGAGTGCCTTTTGGTCAACAAAATCAACGATATGAATGTTTTCATGGTGTGAATCAACTGTTTTAATAAACTCATCGTAGTTCTTTGGACCTACAACGATCACGACTTGATACTCATCATGATCAAAGCACTTAATGTATTGAGCAAACTTCTCATTCATGGATGTGGATCCTTGTGAACCCATGACCATTAATACTAAAGGTAAATCTTCCTTTAAGTTTAAACGCTCATACTCTTGTGTATGATCAAACGTTTCATGAACCAGTGAAGCACGCGGGTTACCAAACATATGAACGTTTTTAGTACCCACAAAACTTTCTGGATAGCATGTAATAATCGCATTCGCATAGCGCGCTGCCATTTTGTTTGCTTTACCCGGACTTGCATTTTGTTCGTGTAATATAATCTTTATTTTTAATTGCTTCGCCGCATAAACAACCGGGAAACTTACATAACCTCCGAATGAAACAAGCACATCAGGTTTGATTTCCTTAAGAATACTCTTGGCTTGTTTAATCGCCTTAAACTGACTAAATACGGCACGAACACGGTCCAATTTACTCCCTTGAAGGCCTTGATTATGAATTGCTTTAAAATCATAATGGTGTTCTGGAATAATCCAAGACTCCATTTTATGATCGTTACCAATGAACGTAATTTCATGCTTTTCTTTTAAACCATCTGCGAAGGTTAGTGCAGGAAATATATGCCCCCCACTACCACCAGTTACGATACAAATTTTCATCTATAAATCTCCTTGTTTAATGTTCAAATGTTGATAGGCCTTCTCTGTCACAACACGACCACGCGATGTCCGATTAATAAAACCAAGTTGTAATAAATACGGCTCATACACATCTTCCAGAGTCATTGCCTCTTCAGCAATCGACGCTGCAAGTGCCTCAAGTCCAACTGGACCCCCATTGAATCTTTCGATGATACCCATTAAATAGCGGATATCCACATCATCAAGACCAATTTCATCAACACGTAATTTTTCAAGTGCATGCATTGAGATTGAAAGATCAATTTCATTGTTATTCATGACCTGAGCGAAATCACGCACTCTTCGAAATAAACGATTTGCGATTCGCGGAGTTCCGCGACTGCGCTTCGCTATTTCACTGACGGCATTATCATTAATCGTTGTATCAAGAACTCGAGATGTTCGAGCAACAATTGTTTCAAGCTCATTTTGAGTGTAATACTCTAATTTTGAAATAATACCAAAGCGATCTCTTAAAGGCGATGATAAATCACCTGCTCGCGTTGTAGCCCCTACTAAAGTAAAGGGCGGTAAATCAATTTGGATTGAACGCGTTGAAGCATCCTTCCCTACAACTAGATCTAAAGTAAAGTCTTCCATTGCTGGATAGAGGATCTCTTCCACAATCTTTGGTAAACGGTGAATCTCATCAATAAATAAGACATCACCCGGTTCTAAACTCGATAGAATTGCAGCTAAGTCACCTGAGCGCTCAATTGTAGGCCCACTGACGACTTTAATCCCTGTATTCATCTCTGCAGCAATAATATGCGCAAGTGTTGTCTTACCCAGCCCTGGCGGACCGTAAAACAAGAGATGGTCTAAGGTTTCATTACGACCACGCGCTGCTTCAATAAAAACAATAAGATTTGTCTTTAATTCTTCTTGTCCAATGTAATCTTTAAGATGCGACGGGCGCAGTGTTAAATCAGTTTCTTCAATTTCTTCAGCTGAAACGATGCGTTCACTCATCTATACCCCTCGCTTTCGTGCATTCATGAGTTTAAGACCATAGGTAATAAGACCTTGGAGCGATTGATCAGAGTGCTCTTCAAGTGCTGTTTTGATTGAATTAAGCTCACTGCGCTTGAATCCAAGATCACCCATAGCAATAAATACGTCCTCTACCACATTATTCTTAAGGTTTACTACCGGTTCATCCGTTGAAACGAATTTACCGCGTAAATCAAGAATCATTTGTGATGCCATTTTAGGACCCACACCGGGTAAAGTACGCAAAAAGGCAATGTCCTCTTGGTCAATTGCCTGAATTAGTTGTTGGTGGGTGGTTTTAGACAGGATATTTAATCCTGTCTTAGGTCCAACCCCTTTAACATTGATAATTTGCTTGAATAAGTTAAGCTCTAGTTTTGATAAAAAGCCAAAAAGTAACATTGCGTCCTCGCGGATATGGTGGTATGTATAGAGTTGAATATCATCTCCCATACTCACATCAAAAGGCCTACCACAATAAATTTGGTACCCTATTCCTTGATTATCAAGAACCAGCGAATCACTGTCTTGATCGACAACTATACCTGAGACAAATGCTATCATACGATCACCTAACCTTATTCTACCACACCTTCATCGAAAATAAATTGAACATCCGCAAGAATTACCATGTCACCATCGCGAACACCTTCGTCACGAAGCGCTTGGTCAACTCCCATGCGTTTCATCGCTAAACCAAACTGGATAACTGACTCTTCAGTTGAGAAGTCATATTGTCTGAACTGACGATCCACAAGTTCACCACTGACTCGGTATGTTGTATCATCAAGCTTATCAATTTGGAAGTTACGCGTTGGCGCAACGAATTTATAAACGACAGACTCTGTTTGTTCAACAATACGCTCTGACACAGTTTCATCAAGAACATCTGCTAAACGATAAAGTAGTCCATCAATACCCTCACCTACCATTGTAATCAGTTCAAAGATTTCGACATTTGGATACGCTTGTTTGAATCGTTCAAGATTCTCTTTCGCGCCGTCCATATCCATCTTGTTTGCAGCCACAATCATTGGTTTAGACATTAATTTCTCATTGTATTTTTCAAGTTCAGTATTAATAATAGCGTAATCCTCTACTGGATCACGACCATCTTCCGCTCCCATATCCACAACGTGAACTAATACTCGCGTACGTTCGATGTGTTTCAAGAAAACATGGCCCAAGCCTTTTCCTAAGTGAGCATCTTCAATTAAACCAGGCATATCTGCTACAGCAAATGAGCGTCCATCAGGACTTGATGCGATTCCAAGGTTTGGAACGATGGTTGTAAAGTGATAATCAGCAACCTCTGGCTTAGCACGAGAGATTACAGAAAGAAGCGTTGATTTACCAACTGACGGGAATCCAATGATTCCAACATCAGCAAGCAGTTTCAATTCAATCATAACTTCGAGTGATTGACCCAACTCCCCTTTTTCAGCAAACGATGGTGCAGGATTCTTCGCAGTTGCGAAACGAACGTTTCCACGTCCTCCACGCCCACCATGAGCGATTACTTCACGTTGACCTACTTCTGTAAGGTCAGCAATAACAATGCCCTGTGCCACATCCGTAACGATTGTTCCTACGGGAACGCGGATGATTGTTTCTTCAGCATCACGGCCATGCATTTTCTTGTTTTTTCCAGGAATACCGTGACTCCCTTTAATAATACGATTAAAACGCAAATCCAATAAGGTCGATTTGTTTGAATCGGCGACCACAACAATGTCACCACCTTTTCCACCATCTCCACCATACGGTCCTCCTAGAGGAACATACGCTTCACGGCGAAAAGAGGCCATACCATCGCCACCATTACCAGCAATTAATTCGACATTTACGCGATCTACAAACATATACATCTTCCTTTCAATTAAAAATCCCCAATAACGGGGATTTAGATTTCATTAAGCTACAGGGTAAACTGAAACACATTTACGAGTACGGCTGATGCGTTCGAATTTAACAACACCGTCTACTTTTGCAAATAGTGTATCGTCTCCACCACGTCCTACGTTGTTTCCTGGATGAATCTTAGTACCACGTTGACGGTATAAAATTGTACCGCCTGATACTGTTTCTCCATCAGCGGCTTTTGAACCCAAACGTTTTGAGTGTGAGTCGCGACCGTTTCTTGATGATCCTACTCCCTTTTTAGAAGCGAATAATTGAATATTTAATAAGAATTTCATGACGTTACCTCCTTTTCAAGAATTCTAATGTACTCAGGATACATATGAGCCACTGTTTCCAGTTGAATCAATACGAATCTGAATAAGTTTTGATTTAATTCATCTTTATTTGTAAGTTCAATTGTAATGCGTGGTTCTTCAGTAAGCGATAGATTCAGTGAATCATCAAATGAATCAAATGCATTTAATGCACCTGTCATGATTGAACTCACTCCAGCACAAACTAAGTCATATCCAGCATCACCACTACCAGCATGGCCACTTACTTCCATAGAAGTATAATGAGCATCTGTTTTGATTACATCAACCTTGATCATATCTAAAAAATTAAGAAACGATTTCAGATACAACTAATTTAGTATATGGTTGACGATGACCTTGTTTACGGCGTGTAGAACCTTTTTTAGATT
>JAAYNU010000070.1 GCA_012520695.1 Erysipelothrix sp. | reverse complement strand
TAAAGCTTGGGTACCATTATCAAACATGAGTGGATATACTACTGACTTACGCTCATTTACACAAGGTCGTGGATCAAGTTCAATGCAATTTGATCACTACGAAGAAGTGCCAAAGAGCATTGCAGAAACAATCGCTAAAAAGAAAAATAACTAGTAAACATTATTAGTATTGATTTAACTTTGCATTTGTCTTAATATATAGATGAGTGAATAAAAATTAGGAGGATATTGAAAAAATGTCAAAACAAAAATTTGATCGTTCCAAACCACACGTTAACGTGGGAACGCTTGGTCACGTTGACCACGGTAAAACTACTTTAACTGCTGCAATCTCAACAGTTTTAGCAAAGAAAAATGGTTCAGTAGCGCAAGCTTATGACCAAATCGACAAGGCACCAGAAGAAAAAGAGCGTGGAATCACAATCTCAACTTCACACGTTGAGTACGAAACTGACGCACGTCACTACGCTCACGTTGACTGCCCAGGTCACGCGGACTACGTAAAGAACATGATTACGGGTGCTGCACAAATGGACGGAGCTATCTTAGTTGTTTCAGCTACAGATGGTCCTATGCCACAAACTCGCGAGCATATCTTGCTTGCAAAACAATTAGGAGTTCCTTACTTTGTTGTATTCTTAAACAAATGTGACATGGTTGATGACGAAGAGTTAATCGATCTTGTTGAAATGGAAGTTCGTGAAGCTTTATCAGAAAATGGATACGATGGCGACAACTGCCCAGTAATCCGTGGATCTGCTCTTAAAGCATTACAAGGTGAAGAAGCATACGAAGCGAAAATTCTTGAATTAATGGACGCAATCGATGCAAACGTACCTGACCCAGTTCGTGAAACTGACAAGCCATTCTTAATGTCAGTTGAAGACGTATTCACTATCTCAGGACGTGGTACTGTTGCTACTGGACGTGTTGAACGTGGAGAGCTAAAAATCAACGAAGAAGTTGAAATCGTTGGTATCCGCCCTACTACAAAATCAGTTATCACTGGTATTGAAATGTTCCACAAGATGTTAGACTCAGCTATGGCTGGAGACAACGTTGGAGCACTTCTACGTGGTGTTAACCGTGAAGAAATCGAACGTGGACAAGTTATCGCTAAGCCGGGAACTGTTAACCCACATAAAAAATTCAAAGCACAAGTTTATATCTTGAGCAAAGAAGAAGGTGGCCGTCATACGCCATTCGTTGACAAATACCGTCCTCAGTTCTACTTCCGTACAACTGACGTAACTGGAACAATCCTTCTACCTGAAGGCGTTGACATGGTTATGCCTGGAGACAACATCGAAATGGAAGTTGAATTAATCAACCCAATCGCTGTTGAAAACGGAACTACTTTCTCAATTCGTGAAGGTGGACGTACTGTTGGTGCTGGTAACGTTACAGAAATCATCAAGTAATTTCAAATTACAAAATTAAGACTCTACTTCGGTAGGGTCTTTTTCTCATATTGTGGGCTTGGTGTATATACTTTACTAGCAATTATTGGTAATCTTAACTAAAGGATGGTGTTCTGGTGCAAACATTCATTGAAAAAGTTCTAAATCAGCATAAAGATGAGACATACAAGGATTTTTCAATGCGCCTTTTGCCAGGAATTGATAATATTTTAGGCGTTCGCATCCCTATTTTGAGACAAATAGCTTCAAATATGGACGAAAAAGACTTAATTTATCTCGATAATTCCAGTTTTGAGTCTATTATGTTACGAGGTTTGATCATTGCGGGTATAGATGAGAGTAATGGAAACCGCATGAATTTAGTGGATTCTTATGTTCATCAGGTGGATAATTGGTCCCACTGTGATACGTTTTGTAAGTATTTAAACGGTATTAAGATCGATGTTCTGATTGATTATGCCTTTCAGAATTCAGAATTTGTTCAACGATTTGCCTTGGTTATGTTTATTGAGCACTGTCTTGTGGATGAGTCTATTGATCTTGTTATAAGCGTTGTGGAGCATATGCAACCAAGAGGATACTACTCTCAAATGGCTTTAGGATGGCTTATTGCTAGTGCATATGTTGATTATCCCACTAAGGTAGAACACTGGTTAAAGACATCAACGCATCACGATAAGATCATTAATTTATCCCTTCGAAAGATAAGGGAATCAAATCGTATTGATAAGGATACAAAAAAACGCTTAATGAAGTTTAAGCGTTTGAGGTCTTCCACAATATAATGGAGGCAAGGGATTGGTGTGGTGAAAATTGATTCATTACATCATCGAATGATTGATTAGGGTAGTGATTTTCAACGTACTTACGCAATACAAGATCTTCTTCAATGGAGACATTGTCGCGATAGTATCCGTGGATGAGGACTACCTTTGCTGTCCAAGGACCGATGCCTTTAATTGATGTGAGTGCCTTAAAGATGGTTTCATCATCTTTATCGTGAAGTTCGTCTAGTTTAAGTCTTCCTTCATTAATCTCAACAAGCACTCTTTGGATTGTATCTGCTAGAGCTTTAAGTATCTTAAGTTATGGTTCAGTGCATTCATTGGATCTGGGAAGTCTTGGTCAAAGGATGCTTTGATAGACTGTGCAAGGCTTGTGGTGATGACTTGTCCTATGATTGCGTTGATAAGTGCATCCAGTGGGTTGTGGTGTGTTGGTCTATTAAAGGGTTTGTGTGTAGCAATAAGATGCTTCATTGTAGTGCTTTGTTTTGAGAGGTAATTAAGGTCGTTTTGAGTGTGGTTGAAGTGCATGGTTTTTAAGGGGTCAAATGTGTCTTTTCCATAGGCTACAATGAGGGCGAGGTATTCCTTATATAATAGGGTGTCTTTTGGTAGGTGTATTGTCATGTAGTTTTGATAGTCTGAACAGGTCTTGAATTGTGGTAGTCCACAGTGCTTGAAGAGTCTCTTTAAATAAGTATCAATCACAAAGCATGGTTCATCGTATGCGTAGAGCATAATGCAGTCTGCTGTCTCGCGTCCGATTCCGTGGATCTCAAGTAACTGATCTCTTGTGGGTTTAGTGTGGATGATGTTGATGAGGTTTTTGATTGTTTGTGCCTTACGGGTACTAAAGCCGCTGGGGCGAATGATGTCTTGTAGTTCTTGTGTGCTGAGTGATTGTATTCCTTCGATACTTAAATAGGGAGTAAGTGCCTGGATGCAGGGTGTCACATTGGTCCAGTTTGTATTTTGTACGAGGATTGATCCAGTCATTATTTCAATTTGGGTGTCGGCTGGCCACCAATTTTGGGGTCCGTAGTGTTCTAGGAGTGTTGTGTAGATATTGTGTAGTTTTTTCATGTCTTAATTATACATTAGAGTGCGTATCTAGGCTATTCTT
>JAAYNU010000069.1 GCA_012520695.1 Erysipelothrix sp. | reverse complement strand
GATAGATGAATAAAGTACAAAATAGGTGCATTCTCTAATGTATGTTTTGAAGTAAATCGTTTCATTGGAATATCATGTCCATCTTGTGCTTTAACACTGAATTCCTTAATATCAATTGGTTCTTCGACTGCTGGAGTATTATCCACTGAGTTAAACATTTTTCTAAGACGAGCAATTGATTTAGGACTCGCATCAAACTTCATCAGTCCCTTTGGCATAAATCTCATTACAAATGCCATCTCATTACCAAGCCTTAACTTCACACCACCCTTCACAACATAGGTCATTTCAATGCTTCGATGCCAGTGTGGTGGCACAAAGGCAGTCGTGTCGATATCTACATTGGGAAGCATCCTCATATATAAGGAGTCTTTATCTGCTGAGTCTAGATGAATGATGCGCATTGGTAAGTTCTCATCCATTTGAACAAATTCATACATTGATGGTTCCATAGCTTCTACCTTTACTATAAAGAAATAAAAAAGATGAATTTTAAAACATCCATCTTTTTATACAACTCAATTTCAAATTAGTTTTCTTCAAACGAATTCAAGGCATCCATAAAGAATAGTGCGAAGCCTTCATGCATTGCGTTTAATTCCACCAAGACTTGGTCATGCAGGATGGTATCGTTAAAGATGCGCAGGAACATGTCAACTGACAAGTATCCTCCCTCACGTGCATTCATAGCATGGTAGAGATCAATCATTGCGGATTGTACGTCATCATCTGAAGGATCTTTATCCATCAGTGAAGCAATTTTATCGTATGCATCCACAACTCCTTGTTCCAGCTCAGCTTGTTCCTCTTTCGTTTGAAGATGCGCATTCGCACGATCTCCAGTTGGTAATTGAGAAACATTATGTTTGCCATCACCATACTCAAGTGTATCAATGTACGCAATCATATCACTCATCTCATTACGTTGTTGGATGAGATACGATCTTTGATTCTTCAAAATTTTCTTTTGATCATCAAAGTCGCGTTTTAAATTGTCATCAATATCCGTTAAAGAAAATCCGACATATTTGTAAAGCAAGATGCGGCGCAAGCGCTCGACATCCTCTTCATCGTAGAAACGATGTTGAGTCTTTTCTTCAATCTTTGGTTTAAGTAGGCCTATTTCATCGTAATGGTGCAGTGTTCTAACCGATACATTCATGGCCTGTGCTAAAGTTCCAATCTTAATCATCTGTATAATCCTCCTACGTACCTTACGTTACGTTATGTCTAGTGTATCATATATAAAATAAATGTATACACTTACATTGCGATTTATTTATACAATTTGTGACTTCACAAGAATTAAACACGGCGTACCCTCACCCCAAACCACCTCATCAATGTAGAGTTGCGTGAATCCACAACTTAAATAGAATGATCGAGTTTGTCTGTAGTAAGGATCAGGATGTGATTCACCCAGTGTTCGAACCATAAGATTACTCGGACTCTCAATCATTGCGCGTTGAATTAAAGTACGACCAATCCCCTTGCACTGATGCGTTGGTTTAATCCCCATCACTTCAATTTCAAAAGTGTCAGCTGATACTGACTTCAGTGCAAGAAACCCAACAACCTCATCATTATCCTTAACCGCAATCATGCGCATACTCTTAACCGCTTCAATATACGCTTCATTACTTTCAGGACGTCCAAACCAGTCGGGTAGTTCATTTAGAATATCGGAACATATCGTCGATCGTAATGACTCTTCATATACTTCCAAGTAATCAAAAGTACTCTTGTAAAGCGAATTCCACTCCTCACGAGTAATACCATAGCCAATACTGTCATAATAAGTATCCTTGTAGTAGCGTGCCTTTCGAACCGCCTTCTCTTGTCTCATACCCAGCTTATGGCCAATACGCATCATGCCGAGATTTCCACTCCATGTTGTAAACCCAACACGTTCAATCTCAAGCGTCTCAAAGAGATCATCCATCGAAGATCTAATGACGCATTCTCCAATACCTTTACTCCAGTACAATGGATCATAAAGTACGATTCCCATCTCTAACCAACGCGTCACTTCTGATTCCCAGTAGTAGGACACAGATCCAATGAGGCGACCTCGATAATAGATTCCTTGTACACGAGGGTTACTTAAGTAGAACGATGATGATTCCTCAATGAACTCAGAGAATGATCTTTGTCTGAACTCATTAAATTCACTTTTCAATGATCATCAAAGATAACTCTATCAAGAAATTTATCATTTTCAGACTATTTCATAAAATTACTTGATTTATATATAGTTATCTTTCTTATTGCGATTCGACAATTCTTTATTGGCTTTAATGATTTCTACTTTAGCCATATATCTCACCACCTCTTTCTTAGCACACATACTACCTGAACTCTTTTCACTTATCCACTTAATATTTCAGAAGATATTTGATACTCCTTCATTAAGCTTATTTTAACTTTTTCATATTCTTTCTTCGTGATCTGTTTCGCTTCTAACAGCCGGTTCAACATCATCAAGCAAACACT
>JAAYNU010000068.1 GCA_012520695.1 Erysipelothrix sp. | reverse complement strand
TGATTGTTTTACCCCTCAATTACAAACTATTTAATGTAAGGGGTAAGTTTTTCCCGCTGAATTAACAGAATGTTAAAAAGCGTTGCTTGTTGAATTGGGACGTCTCTACTATGATTTCTGTGAGGTGATTAAGATGGTAGGGGATAATATTAAACAGATGAGACTGTCTAAAGGATGGTCTCAGGAAGAACTAGGGTTAAAAATACATATAACGCGCCAAACAATTTCTAAGTGGGAAAAGGGTCTATCTGTTCCGGATGCGGGTACTGTAGTTGTCTTAGCGGATGTCTTTGGCTGTTCGGTGTCTGTATTATTGGAAAGTGAAGACTCAGATCAGTTGAAAATACTGAATCGTCTTCTTGCGCGTCGTGATGATCGTTGGTCTCGATTTTGGAAAGTATTCGCAATCGTTTGTATCTCAGTAATGGTTTTGTGGCTCTTGATTGCTTTGTTTGGGACTGCGGTTCGCTTTGAATAAGTCTTCTAAAAGTACTAAACATTATGATTGCACTGAATGGGTCATTATGGTAATATAGTAGAGTACTTATCTAGGCACGAGTGTCTAGGCGGAAGGAGATATGTTATTATGAAAAAAGGAATTCATCCTGAATACCATCAAACGACGATTGTTTGTACATCTTGTAATCAAGAAGTAAATGTTGGTTCTACTGAATCAGACTTACGTGTTGATACATGTTCAAATTGTCATCCATTCTATACTGGAAAACAACGTTTCGCGAATGCAGCTGGACGTATTGACAAGTTTAATAAGAAATATGGTATGAAATAAGGGGCTAGCCCCTTATTTTTTTATGGCAAATGCGTTAAACTAGTATGAGTGAGGTGTGAGTATATGATGTATCATCAGTATCAAGAAGGTTATATCGAAGTAATAACTGGGTGTATGTTCGCAGGTAAGACTGAGGAACTCATCCGTCGCATCAATGTTTTGAAGTATGCGAATAAAAATATTGTGGTTTTTAAACCCACTGTGGATGATCGTTACAGTTCTGATGAAGTTGTATCCCACGCAGGCACTCGTGTTAAGAGTGTCGTTGTTTCGAGTTCAATTGAAATTTTGGATTTCGTTGATGCCAACACACATGTTGTAGCAATTGATGAAGTACAATTTTTCGATGATAATATTGTCTTAGTGTGTGAGCACTTGGCTCTTATGGGTCTTCGTGTCATGGTTGCGGGATTGGATATGGACTTTAGGGGAGAGCCCTTTGGCGTTATTCCAAGTCTTATGACAACTGCTGAATTTGTCACTAAACTAACGGCAGTATGTACTAAATGCGGAGCTCCGGCTACGCGTACTCAAAGATTGGTCAATGGAGAACCGGCTTCTTATGATGACCCAATCGTCATGATTGGTGCAAGTGAGTCCTATGAAGCGCGTTGTCGTCATGATCATATCGTTACAAATAAACCGAAAATTAATACCTTAAGAAAGGGGGAGTAAAAGTATGGACAAAATAATGAAAGACCATTTAGATGGTTATGTTGCTCGTGAAGCAGAAATTAATGAAGAATTGATGGACCCAGCAGTACTCTCGGATCGTAAATCAATGGCACGTCTTGGAAAAGAACAATCAGCAATGAGCGCGAAACTTGATGTGTATCGTAAATATTTAGAAGCAAAGGATTTCTTTGATCAAGCGACAGAAATGTTGGCTGAGGAAACAGATCCTGAAATGAAAGAAATGGCACAAATGGAGTTGGATGAGTATTCTGTTAAGATTGCGGAATACATCGAAGAACTTCGTGTACTTATGATTCCACGTGATCCAAGTGATAACTTTGATGCGATCGTTGAGATTCGTGGTGCAGCGGGTGGTGATGAAGGAAACATCTTTGCGGGTGACCTTTATCGTATGTACACGCGCTATGCGGAATCATTGGGATATAAATGTGAAGTAACTGAGTCCAGTGAAGCTGAGGCAGGTGGTTATACGCTTATATCATTCGTGGTTAAGGGTGATGAAGCTTACCGTCACTTCAAGTTTGAATCAGGGGCTCATCGTGTTCAACGTGTACCGAAGACTGAAACTCAGGGGCGTATTCATACATCCACTGCGACAGTTCTTGTTTTACCTGACGTTGAAGATGGTGGTTTTGAAATCGATCCTAATGAT
>JAAYNU010000067.1 GCA_012520695.1 Erysipelothrix sp. | reverse complement strand
TTTTGTGACTACATGATGAAGGTACGACCGACGTATCTGTTTTTAATGAGTCCCATTTCGAAGGGTACACCTGTTTCTTCCGCATAGCCATAAGCCGCGGAGAGTGATGAATCGGGGATTCCAACGACAATGTCTGCTTCAACGTGGGATTCTCTTGCGAGTGTTTTCCCTGTTTCTTTACGTGCATTGTGGACGTTGATGCCTGCGATATCGCTGTCAGGTCTTGAGTAGTAAATGAATTCCATTGCGGAAATCTTTTCTTCTGTGTCCATTGCGTAGTGTGATGATATAACACCATCATGTGAGATCTTAAGTATTTCTCCAGGTTGGATGTCTCGAATGACTTCTCCGCCCAGAATATCAATCGCACATGTTTCTGAAGCCATCACATATCCACCGTCCAGTTTCCCAAGTGATAGTGTTGCGAGTCCGTGTCGGTCTCGTATTGCGTAGAGTGCATCTGATGTGAGGTAGAGGAATGCGAATCCACCATCAACGTAGTTTAGTGCTTCTTTAATTGAATCGCTGACAGAGTCTTTGCGGTGATGGTTGACCAAATGTGCGAAGAGTTCACTGTCGGAGTCGGATTGAAAGATCGTTCCGGACTCTTCAAGATAAAGTCTGAGCTGGTTTGAGTTAACGATCTCTCCGTGATGACATACTGAGAAGTCATAGAGTGAGTGTTTGAAGAGGAATGGTTGAATGTTTTGGATGATGCGTCGCTCTTTAGTCGGGTAGTGGACGTGTCCAATTCCGTGAATACCAGAGAGCGTTGAAAGTGCTTGTTCATCAAACACTTTTTGAGCTATCCCAAAGTTCTTCATTCCACTGAGTTCTGTTCCGTTACTGACCATGATACCAGCGCCTTCTTGTCCGCGGTGCTGAAGGGCATGGAGTCCGTAGAATAATGCGGTGGCTGATTCTTTGATATTAAATGTTCCAATTATTCCGCTCATTGAATGGCCTCCAATCGTTTCAGCACTGTTTCATATGCCTTATCGAGTTTACCGAGATCTTTTCTGAAGACGTCTTTATCTAAATGCGCGTTTGTTTCTTTATCCCAGAGTCTGAGTGTGTCTGGTGATAGGGAGTCTGCGAGGACGAGTTTATGTTTGAAAATTCCAAACTCGAGTTTGATATCAACCAGTTTAATTGATGCTTGATCGAATAAATCGATGAGACTTGAATTGATTACCATGCTCATGGCTTTAATTTCATCCAGTGTTTTTTGATCACTCAGTCCCATCGCAACGATGTGTGAATCATGGAGTATAGGGTCTGATAATTTATTTGACTTAAAGCACAGTTCGATGATCGGTTCTTGTAGTAATGCACCTTCCGCAAATCCAAGGCTTTCGAGCCATGGTCCTGCTGCGATGTTTCGAATAATGATTTCTAAAGGAATCATTTCCACATCGTGAACGCTTTGACTTGTATCATCAACGAGTTCAATGAAGTGAGTAGGAATACCGTTTGATTCTAAGTGCTTGAAGAGAATCGCAGAGATGTGATTGCTCAAGCGTCCTTTATTCTTAATCTTTGCCTTCTTAAGACCATTGAATGCGGAGACTTCATCCTTAAACTTAAGGATGAGGTTTCCGTCTTCACGGATAACGTGCTTAGACATTCATATCACCTCGTATGTGAGATAGTGCGTTCTTAATTGTGATTGAATCAACTTGTGACATACGTCCAAAGATTTGTCCGTTGTTTGAAATCAATGCTTCCACATTGTCTTCTGATCCGTTTGGATTAACACTTGAATAACGATATGCTGCACATCCTGTACCGACTAGTCGTCCGAATGTATTAGAACTGTAGAGTGATTGAAGTGTTGGTGCTCCGTTTAACCAGAAACTGTTAAGGGACGTTTTTTCAACATCATGAGTCAGTGAAACATGGCGGCCATTTTCATTCATTGTGAATGAAA
The DNA here is from genome assembly GCA_012520695.1 of Erysipelothrix sp. Classification (GTDB taxonomy): domain Bacteria; phylum Bacillota_I; class Bacilli_A; order Erysipelotrichales; family Erysipelotrichaceae; genus Erysipelothrix. The sequence continues at coordinate 11,785 of JAAYNU010000067.1, read as the reverse complement.
GTGTTGGTTTAGTAACTGTTCCGTGTGGAATGAGCCCTGTTCTCACAAGTGCTTGGAATCCGTTTCCGAATCCCATGATGATTCCGCCTCTAGCAATAAGTGAATCAATTTCATCCTTACATGTCTTAAGGGCTTCAACTAAGAGTCCCGCAAGAACTGGTGTGTCGCCATTGATGGATCCTCGTGCTAATGAGATGATGTTTGAATTATTTATCGCATCTTTGAATGCATCTATGTTTGATCCAGTATAGACGAAGCTTGTTGCTTCAACACCTTCATCATTGAATGCTTTGATTAAATCGTATTCACCTGTTGTTCCTGGGAATATTGGAATTAATACGTTTGGTGTTAATTGTGGTGATGTAGGATTGATACATACAGAATTTGTTTCAGTTACCTTCATTGTTTCTTTAAGATCATCACTTGGATAAATTGAGTTAAGTACTGCAGTACTTGATTGAATCAATTCATCGATAGTAAGTACTGTGTCATTAACCGTAAGTGTCTTAGATTCGTTAGTCGATCCAATGCACTTGAAGTCTTTGAGGTCTTGTTTGGATTCGAAGATGATTGTTCCTGGTTTGATTTGTGATAATGAAATATCATTCTCAATATTTAGTCCAATCTTATTCCCGAAACTCATTTTAATGATTGCGAGAAGTGCTGAAGCATCATCACTTGTACTTGAGGAAAGAACGTGTTGATCCTTCACGAGTTGGTGATAAGCTTTATAGTTTTTAATCAGTGCTTCGAAATCAACAATTCCTAACTCATCCATCGGAGTTTCAATAATGTAGAGTTTTGATTGTGTTGATTTGAGTTCTGAACTGATCATGTTTGAAGCTTTTTGTGGTGAACATGCGAAGCTGACGAGTGTGTCCACAACGTTTAGGTCTTCGTAGGTTCCGGACATGGAGTCTTTCCCACCAATTGCACAGATGCCAAGAGCACGTTGTGTACTATATGTGCCTAGAAGTGCTGCGAGAACATTTCCCCATAGGTCATCGCGTGTTAAGCGGTTGAAGTATTCTTGGAATGATAGATAAATCTTTGTGTAGTCACCACCGAGTGCGACTGTTTTAGAAACAGATTCAACGACTGCGAGGCTTCCTCCGATATAAGGAGAATATTCGCTGACACTTGGAATGAATCCGTGAGTCAATACTGAAACTGTATCAGTTGTTCCTTTAAGTAATGGGATGCGTTGTACTGAACCAATATTAGGACTGAGTTGTGTTTCTCCTAGTAGTGGTTTAATCAATGCATCAGTTGCATCGAAGTATTGCGCAAGTCCTGCTTGTGATGCGTTCTTGAGTAAACTCACATCTTTAAGGATGTTTTCTTTAGTGAGTTCGTATGTTTCTGTAAGCGGGTTTGGTTTGTTTGTATCTACAATACGAGCACTAACGTGTTGTGTGATACCACCTGAATCAAGGAAGTCTCGATCAAGGTCAACGCGGACCATTGTTTCATCACGGATGATGAGTCGGTTTGTGTCAGTAACTAAAGCTACCGCCACAGCTTCACAACCTTCTTGGTTTGAGAGTTCAATGAAGCGCTCTACGTGTTTTGGATCCAAGACAACAGCCATACGTTCTTGTGATTCTGAAATCGCAATTTCAACAGGGTTGAGTCCTTCGTATTTTGTTTTTACTTTTGATAGGTCGATATCGAGGCCATCAGCGAGTTCACCGATTGCGACAGATACTCCACCAGCACCAAAGTCATTTGATTTCTTAATCATGCGTGAAATTTTTGGATTTCTGAAGAGGCGAATGATCTTGCGTTCTTCAAGGGCATTTCCTTTTTGTACTTCGGCAGCATTGGTTTCGGCTGTTTCGAGTGATTGAACATCGGAACTTCCGGTTGCGCCACCGACACCATCGCGTCCAGTGCGTCCCCCTAGCATTACGATAACGTCTCCCTTAAGAGGTGCTTCGCGAATGAGGTCGCTTTCTTTGATTGCGCCTACGACTGCGCCTAGTTCCATGCGTTTTGCCTTGTAGGAATCATGGTAGATTTCTTTTACGTAGGATGATGAAATCCCAATTTGTTTTGCGTAGTGTGAATATCCGCTTGCTGCGGAAGTTGATATAATGGATTGTGGTAATTTATCAGGGTGTGTGTCTTCGAATGATTCGAGGATGTTTCCACTACCTGTAATGCGCATTGCTTGGTAGACATAAGCACGACCACTCAATGGGTCGCGTATTGCGCCTCCAATACATGTGGATGCGCCACCGAAGGGTTCAATTTCAGTAGGGTGGTTGTGTGTTTCGTTTTTGAACATGAGAAGCCATGGCTCATTCACGCCATCAACGTCCACATCAATTTTGATAGAACATGCGTTTACTTCGTCTGATACTTCGATGATTGTATCGTTTAATACTTTCTTAGCGTAGCGTCCGTTTTGTGCGGTCACATCCATCAAACTGATGGCTTTGTCTTCGCGTCCTAATTCTTTTTTGTCATCGAGGTAGAGTTTGAAGCTTGTTTCAATTGCCTCTTTGAGTTTGAAGTCTTCGATTGTGATTGAATCCAGTTCACTCATGAAAGTAGTATGGCGGCAGTGATCAGACCAGTAAGTATCTAATACGCGCAGTTCTGTTTCACTTGGGTCTCGTGCTTCTTTTTTGAAGTAGTCTTGAATATAGATTAAATCTTCGAGTTCCATTGCCAAGGCTTCTTGGGTGTAGAACGTTTGGAGTTGTGTGAGTGTCATGGCTGTGAATCCAGTGAAGTCTTTCATGGGTTTCATTGCGGTTTGCTCTTTGAACTCATCGATATCGAGATTTTTAATTTTGTATTCTAAAGGATTAATATAATAGTTTTGTAGTGTCTTAATATCTGTATCCGGTTCGAAGATTAAGAGTGTACTTGTTTTAATCTTTGTGTTGGGTATTAAGACCTTCGCCCATTCTTGGGTTTGGTTGTATTGTCCTTCAAGTGCTTCATAAGCGAAGTGAGGATTGGATAGCTCCATGTCTTGTGTGATTGTCTGTGTGAGTTCATCGTAAAGCTGATGTGTATCAACTGTTTCACCTAAGACATCGTAGACTTGAAGTAATCGCACTGCTCCAATGTCGTGCTTTAGAATGCGTGAGAATTCTTTTTGTAGTTTAAGTTCTTCTGCTTTAAATGCTTGTTTCGTTTCGACGAAATAACGTTGTGTCATGTGTTGAGCTCCCTTTTGTAGTTTTCAATTTCTTTGGTATTTTGTGTAAATACAATGTGTCCCATTTTTCGATTATGAACAATCTCGGTTTTGCCGTATTCATAATGGTATGTGTTGGGTGTTCCGATTAGGGTTCGTGCTTTTAAGAAGTTTTGTCCTAATACATTCAGCATCGTCGCATCTTCGTAGTGGAAGAGTGCTCCTGGATTCAAACCGCATATGGCTTCAATGTGGGATTTGAATTGTGACTTGTTGGAAACAGTCAATGTCAGGTGTCCTGAGTTGTGTGGGCGTGGTGCGACTTCATTAAAGATGAGTTCATCGTTATGGACGAAGAATTCTACGGCCATTACTCCGATATAGTTCATCTCAATTGCGATGCGCTCGGCGTATTCTTTCGCAAGAGGGTAGGCATCCTTATCTAAGGTAGTGGATGTATACAAGATTCCTTCTTTGTGAACATTCTCAATGCACGGGTATGCATATACTCCAAATTCACTGCGTACAATAATAACGGATACTTCTTTTTCGAATGAGATGAATTCTGAAACGAGTGTTTCGTCAGATATGACCAGATCAGTTACTTCATTGAGTTTCTGTTGTCCTTTACCGTCGTATCCAAATCGACATGTTTTGGCGATAAGGGGTAAGCTCAGGTTTGAGAGTTCACTTCGATCACTATTCGCATCTTTCAAATAGACAGATCGTACGGTAGGAATTCCTAAACTTTGCGCCATCTTTATTTCCTCATATCGATGGGCTGTATGAAGCAACATCTTTGAACCTTGGGGAAGATTAAAATCCTTGTCTAGTATTTCAATATTCTCCAGGTTCATGTTTTCAAATTCGTAGGTAAGAACATCACAACTTTGTGCGAATTCAATCAATGCATCGACATCATCAAAGTCTTCGATTGTATGATTCGCAATGCTTCCAGCGCTTGCATCGGGGTTGGGATCATAAACAGATACTTTATAACCCATGTTTTTGGCTTCAATCGCCATATAGTATGCGAGTTGTCCACCGCCGATGATACCAATCGTACTTCCAGGTAAGAGTTTCTTAGTTTTCAAATTGTTGCTCCCAAGTGTTAGTTTCTAATTCTTTCTTGAATGCGATGTATTCTTTCTTAAGTGTTTCGTTACTAAGACTTAAGATTGAAATAGCGCAGTAGGCTGCGTTCGCCGCACCGTTGATTGCCATTGTCGCAACAGGGATGCCTTTAGGCATTTGTACAATGGAGTACAGTGAATCAATGCCTGAAAGTGCTTTGGATTGAATCGGTACGCCGATGACCGGTAAGTGAGTTATTGCCGCAACCATACCGGGTAGATGGGCTGCACCACCAGCTCCTGCGATCACAATACCAATGCCATTCTCTTCGAGTGTTTGGGCAAACTCGACCATTTGAAGGGGTGTCCTGTGTGCTGATACAACGTACTTCACATAGGGAACGCCAAACTTAATCAAGGCGTCTTGGGCGTCTTTCATGATGACATCATCATTCTTTGAGCCCATGATTAGTGCTACTTTCATGTGTGATTCCTCCTTATAAAATGCAAAAAAGACCCATTACAGGTCTCCTCGCTACGTAAAAAAAACAATTTGTAGTCCCACTAGAACGGAGCGGGGTAGAGACTGGTGATCCAACATATCACTAATATACAAATATATTTCATTCGGTTGTCATGTGCATTATATCATATATATACGGCTTGAAACCAACGTTTTAAATGGTTTCGCTTACATAAAACACATTTGCATATGCTTACATACAAGACTATGATTGTATTAATAAGAAAGTGAGTTGAAGAGAATGGAAATCATACGCTTTATTGAACATCGTATTCATCAATTTGAGGATGAAATTTATGATGCTTTAAACTTAGATTTAGGCAAGAAACCTTTCGAAGTTTATGAGACTGAAATCATGCCCGTTCTTCAAGAGATTAAGTATTTAAAGAAGAACATAAGAAAACTAAAGAAACCCAAACGAGCGCGTACTCCAATCATGCATTTCTATTCAAAATCATGGACGATTGCCTCACCCTATGGACAAGTTTTAGTAATGGCACCGTGGAACTATCCATTTCAATTATCCATGGTTCCTTTAATTTCAGCTTTGGCTGCGGGGAATACGGTTGTGTTGAAGCCCTCTGAAATGGCAGAATATACCTCCAAACTCTTAAAGAAATTCTTTGATCATCCTGAATTCGATGAATTAGTAAGGGTCGAAGAAGGTGGCATTGAAACCAGTAATCGACTTTTAGATGAAAAGCATGACAAAATCTTCTTTACCGGGAGTACTTCAGTAGGGAAGATTGTGATGGAGAAAGCTTCAAAGCATTTAACACCCGTCAGTTTGGAACTGGGTGGTAAGAGTCCGTGCATCGTGGATGAGAGTGCAGATTTAAAACTTGCAGCTCAAAGAATCGTATGGGGTAAAGGTGTTAATGCAGGGCAAACCTGTGTTGCACCGGATTATGTCTTCGTTCATGAGTCTGTTAAGGATGAGTTTGTTGGGTATGTAAATGAAGAAATTGTTATTCAATGGTCATACGGAGACATGGCACGCATTGTGAATCAAAAACACTCTGATCGTTTGAATGGGTATCTTGATCGTATACCTTCAAGTAATGATTTATACATGAATTTAGAGATTGTGGTGGATCCATCATGGGAAACGGATTTAATGCGCGAAGAGATCTTTGGGCCCATTCTTCCGATTATCTCTTATCGCACTCTTGATGAAGTCATTGAACGCATTCACAATCCATTGGCATTGTATCTCTTTACGAAGAATAAAGAGACAGAGAATTTAATCTTGAATAGTTGTTCTTTTGGAGGAGCGTGTGTGAATGATGTCTTGATTCATTTCGCGAATCAGTATCTTCCTTTCGGTGGTATTGGGGATAGTGGAATGGGTTCATATCATGGTAAAGCAGGGTTTGATTGTTTTACGCACACGAAGAGTGTGATGAAGAAGTCGTTTTTGTTTGATATACAGGTGCGCTATGCGCCGTATCGTGATAAAATTAAAATTCTGAAACGATTTGCGAAATAAGGGTGGAGGTTAATTGATGGATAAGCATACTGTATTAAAGGAATATTTTGGTTATGACTCGTTTGTGCGAGATCAAGAAAAGGTGATTGATGCGATCTTGTCAGGACGCGATGTCATGACGATTATGCCTACAGGTGGTGGGAAGTCTTTGTGTTATCAAATTCCCGCAATCCTATTAGATGGATGTGCGATTGTGGTATCACCGCTTATTTCATTAATGAAAGACCAAGTGAATGCTTTAAATCTATCGGGTGTAAAGAGTGCATATATTAATAGCTCTTTATCACAAACGCAGCGCATCGAAGTCATCAAGCGTGCGCGAGAAGGAGCCTATACACTTATTTATGTCGCCCCGGAACAATTACTAACACCTCGCTTTCTAAGTCTTGCGAAGGACATGAACATTAGTCTATTGGCGGTTGATGAAGCACACTGTGTCTCGCAATGGGGTCAGGACTTCAGACCGGGTTATTTAGACATTGATGTCTTTGTGGAGGCTTTACCTAAGCGTCCGATCGTAGCGGCCTTTACCGCAACGGCGACGCTTAAGATTCAAGAGAATATTGTGGAGCGCTTAAAGCTGAATGATCCACTGTCGAGTGTGTCGGGTTTTGATCGCTCAAACTTATACTACGAAGTGCGTCATGATAAGGAAAAGTTTGCGTATGTCGATAAGTATGTCAAAGAACATTCGGATGCCTTTGGGATAGTTTATTGTCAGACACGAAAGGAAGTAGAATCGGTGGCTTCTAGGTTGGGATCTATTGCGGGAATGTATCATGCAGGTATGCCGATTGATGAACGCAATGCCTATCAAGATCAATTCCTTCGCGATGAGATTCAAGTGATGGTCGCAACCAATGCCTTCGGTATGGGGATTGATAAGTCCAATGTTTCGTATGTGATTCATTACAATATGCCTAAGAATGTGGAGAGTTATTATCAAGAGGCGGGTCGTGCAGGGCGCGATGGTTCTAAAGCGGAGTGCATTCTTTTGTACAGTGGTCGTGATGTAGTGACCGCAAATTATTTCATTGATAATGCGGTTCAAAATGACAGTATGGATGAAGCATCATTCCAGGTCTTTCAGTCTTTAGAGCGAGAACGCCTTCGTCAAATGATTTCGTATTCAAAAACAACGTCATGCTTAAGACAGTTTGTCTTGGATTACTTTAACGATGTCCACATTACGGCTTGTGATAACTGCTTCAACTGTACAGGTGAATTTGATTTAGTGGATGTGGGTCTTGAGGCACAGATGATTCTTTCGTGCATCGTTCGAATGGGTGAGCGCTTTGGTGCCGCAATGGTGAGTGATGTATTGCGAGGGAGTCGTAATAAGCGCGTACTTGATAATGGCTTTGATCAACTCTCAACGCATGGCATTATGAAATCAAAGTCGAGTGCTCATATTCGTATGGTCATTGATTATCTATTGGAAGAAGATGTGTTGTCACTTTCAAATGATGCCTACGCGACCTTGAAACTGGGATCAAAGGCAAGTTCTGCTTTGAAGGGGCAAGAAAAACTCGTAATGCGTGTATCTCAAGAACGCGTGAAGTCATCACTTACTCAGGATGTGTCTAATCCTGAACTGTTTGATCGTCTTCGTAGTTTACGCAAGTCAATTGCGGATGAGCGCGGTGTTCCAGCCTTCGTTGTTTTCAGTGATGCATCCTTGAAATCAATGTGTGCGATCATGCCACAATCTCTAGAATCGTTCTTAAGTGTCAGTGGTGTGGGGAGTGTGAAGGCTGAGGCTTATGGTGAAGCGTTTCTTGAAGTCATAAAAAAAGAAGTTGAACTTCCAAATTAATTGGATTTCAACTTCTTTTTTCAATGAATGCGACCATAAATTTATGGGTTAAGAGTGTAAGCGGGATGGATAGTACCATCAAGATGATTGTAAGTTTAATTTGATATGGTGCGAGGAAACTAAGGTCCAACCATTTCCAGAAAATAAACGTTGCGATCGGGAAACCAATCAAATCAATAATGAGTACGAGCGTACGGTAGAGATTGAGTGGTTTATAGATGCGGTAGATCATGTGGAGTGATACTCCAGCATTAAGATAGAACATCATTGTGCTTACGTCTTCCACGCTGAGTCTCAATTGTGCACTGAAGAGATTTAAAACTAACCACAGGACAATGATTGAGAAAGCGTTGGGGAAGGAGTGTCTGAGTACGTGATTGAGGATGGTTTCTTTGGGTCGATCATAGCTTGGTTGCCAGAGTAACATAAAGGATGGCCAGCCATCAATAAACATATTAGTAATTGTAATTTGGAAGGGAATAAAAGGAAAGGGTACATTCATCCAAATCGCAATCATTGAGATCGCAATCGATAGGATTGTGTGCAAGTAGTACATTGATGCGGAGCGCGTGATGTTATTGATAACCATGCGTCCTTCTTTAACAACGTCTACCAATGTTGAGAGAAGTCCGTCCATGACCACGATTTGTGATATGTGAAGGGCTGCATCGCTTCCTTCTCCCATTGCGATGGAGCAGTCGGCGTTTTTAAGGGCGAGTACATCGTTGATGCCATCTCCCGTCATTGCGACGACTTCTTTGTGCATTTGTAGGATGCGGACAAACTTCAGTTTTTGAGTTGGGTTTGCGCGTCCAATAACGTTTGAATTAAGGATTGCGTGTTCGAGTTCATCATCTGTTTTAAGTTTTGAAGCGTCCACGACACATTCATAATTTTCAATTCCTGCCTTCTTAGCAATTGCGGCGACGGTTTCAACGTTGTCACCGGAGATTACTTTTGCGGTTACGTCGTTTTCTCTAAAGAAACGAATCGCATCGTAAGCATCGTCTCGAATTGGATCTTCGATTGCGATGTATGCGAGGGGAATGAGGTGTGTGAATGTAGAATTCTTATCAACGTGTTCAAGGGATTCGGCTGCCATAATAATGCGCGCGCCTTCTTGGCGTTGTGTTTCAATGTGTATTGGTAGTTTCGTTTCGGGTGAGAGTACTTCGGGTGCTCCGATGATGATTGCGGAATCGTTTTTGAAGTTGATTCCCGCCCATTTTCTCGAAGATGAGAAGCTGACTTCATCTAAAGGTTCAAGGTGTGTTGCGCTGGTATCATTCACGTACTCTTGGAGTGCGTGTGCAGTTGCATTATTATCACTTGTGTACTGTGAGTAGGCTTTGATGTAATCATGGAATCGTGGGTCTTGTACTTCCACATCAATGACTTTCATAACTCCCAGGGTTAAGGTTCCAGTTTTATCCAAACAAAGAACGCTTGCTTGTGAGAGAGTTTCAATTGCGTAGAGGTCTTGAACGAGTGTTTTTTTGGAGCCCAGTTTAATCACTGCACCTATTAAGGATAGTGTTGTAAGGAGTATGAGTCCTTTGGGTAACATTCCCATGAGTGCTGTTGCGGAATTAGTGATGACGTTTTCAAGTGAATCGTTTCGAACTGAAAGTCCTTGGTATAGGAGTAGAAATCCTAGGGGAATAATAAAGTAACTTGTCATGCGGGTTACTTTTTGAAATGTAGTGAGGAGTTCTGAAGAGACGACTCGATCTGTTTTAACTGCGCTTGTAATCTTGATTGCATAGTTATCGAGTCCAACGTTGATGATTTCAGCGAAGCAGGCACCACTTACGATGAAGCTTCCTGAGAGTACGGTTTCGTCGACTGTTTTATCAACTGGTTCTACTTCTCCGGTGAGAAGGGATTCGTTCACTTCAACGTCTCCTGAGAGAATCTTCGCATCAGCGGAGATTTGGTCTCCTGCTTCGTATCGAACGATATCGCCGAGTACTATGGATTCATTATCGATTTCAATAATGATGCCATCACGAATGACCTTTGTCTTAGGTGAGATAATGATGTTGAGTTTACTGATGAGGTTTCGTGAACGAATTTCTTGAAATGTGAACATGAACATATTAGTGACCATAATGAGCACAAAGAAAAGACTTGTCCATGCCTGCACGTAGACAAGTGCAGCAGCGATCACAAGGTTATAGAGATTAAATAGGGTAAAGACTTGGCTTACCACAATTTGTAGGTTTGTTTTTATTTCCGGTTTGGGTAAGGTATTTACCTGGCCGTTTTTGATTTTTTCTTGGACTTCTAATTCAGTAAGTCCTTTGTTTTTGTACATAGTTTACTCCGTTAATGTTGGATTGCCAACACTCATATTATGCATTGTTTTTTTGGTGAGTGCAAATGCAGAAATATCAAAGTTGTGAATATTCATGTATAATGAAATTAATGAATATTTTTTTGGAGGGCGTATCATGAAAAAATTAACAATTAAAATGTCGTACACAGGAGACAAGATTGAAGGACAGGGTGTTGGTGCTGCGACGAAGGAACAAATCAACCTTATTAAAGAGCGTTGTCAGGATGAGTTTGATGTACTCGTTAATAAGTCAGGTAAACATGACATCTTGCATGTTCATACGATTGATCCCGTAAGTTTCTTTAGAATGATGACTACAAAGGCTAAAATCGTAATGCATGTGCATTTTCTACCGGAGACACTGGAAGGTTCGATCAAGTTACCGAAGTTTATGATGGGCTTGTTCCATAAGTACTTCCTTTATATGTATCGTAAAGCGGATTACATCGTAGTTGTGAATCCAATCTTTATTGATCCACTCGTAGGATATAATATTAAACGAGAAAATATTAAGTATATTCCTAACTTTGTGTCTGAAGAAGTTTTCTATCAGACTGATGAAGAACAAAGAGTGGGAACTCGCCGTGAGTTCAACGTTCCAGAAGACAAGTTTGTGGTCTTGGGTGTTGGGCAGGTTCAAACGCGTAAAGGTGTCCTTGATTTCGTAGAAGTTGCGAAGCGTATGCCTGATCTATTCTTTGTATGGGCAGGTGGTTTCTCATTTGGTGCCATTACTGATGGATACAAAGAGTTGAAGGCTGTGGTTGAAAACCCTCCAGCGAATGTGATCTTTACTGATATTGTGCCGCGCACTAAGATGAATGATATCTATAATATGGCGGATGTCTTATTTATGCCTTCATTTAATGAACTATTTCCAATGGCGATTCTTGAGGCTTGCAGTTCCAAGCGACCGCTGTTATTAAGAAACTTAGAATTGTATGAAGATATCTTATTTAATGAGTATTACCTGGCGCCTGATGTTGATGGCTTTGTGGCTGAACTCAAGAAATTATCTGAAGACAAAGATTATTATACTAAGGGAGTTGCGCAATCTGATGTGATTACTCAATATTATTCAAGAAATAATATCAAGAAAGAATGGGTATCCTTTTATACCGATGTCTATCAATCCAAATAAACACTCATTCGCGTGAGTGTTTTTATTTACGTATGATATATCAAACATCGTTGCGTTTGATCAACATGGTATGGTGAACAAAGAATCAGAGAACTTGGATGAATTACAGGTAGAACTATTAAATCATCTGAATGATGATGTTGTGTATAAGAACTTAAGTGAAGCCATGGTTGGTAGTGATGTCTTCATCGGTGTTTCGGTTGCGAATTTACTTTCAATCGAAATGGTTGAATCCATGGCACCAAACGCAA
>JAAYNU010000066.1 GCA_012520695.1 Erysipelothrix sp. | reverse complement strand
TGGGTCTTCAACACGGTGGTGTGCCATTTTTGAGACATGAAGTAGTGCATCCGTTCCTTCGAACAGATTAACAAATGCTCCAAACTTCTCAACACGGACAACCTTAGCATTGTAGACTTCACCAACTTTAGCTTCACGAACGATATTTTCGATAATTGCACGCGCTTTATCAATTGAAGCTTGTTCAGTATGGTAAATAACCACACGACCGTCATCTTCAATGTCAATTTTAACGTTATTGCAGTCTTCGATAATTTGGTTGATGATTTTTCCACCAGCTCCAATAACTGCACGGATTTTATCCGGAGCAATTTGAAGTTTCGCCATCTTAGGAGCGAATTCCGCTACATGACCACGTGGTTCAGAAATAACTTCATCCATCGCGCTCATCATTTCTGCGCGACCAATATGTGCTTGTTGAAGGGCTTCCTTAAGAATTTGTCTTGAAAGACCCGCAATTTTAATATCCATTTGTAAAGCAGTGATACCATTTTTAGTACCCGCAACTTTAAAGTCCATATCCCCGAAATGATCTTCCATTCCTTGAATATCTGTAAGAACTGTATAGTCGTCTCCATATTGAACAAGACCCATTGCAATACCACTCACAGCAGCTTTAATTGGAACACCAGCAGCCATTAAGGCAACAGATGAAGCACAGATTGAAGCTTGTGATGATGATCCGTTTGATTCCAATACTTCAGAAACAATACGAATTGCATACGGGAACTCTTCTTCACTTGGTAGTACATAGGATAGAGCACGCTCTCCCAATGCACCGTGACCAACTTCACGACGTCCAGGAGCACCCATACGACCTGTTTCCCCTACCGAATACGGTGGGAAGTTATAGTGATGCATGAAACGTTTTTCAGATACTTCGCTGAGGTCATCAATAATTTGATTATCCCCTAAAGCACCCAATGTAAGAACGGATAGTACTTGTGTTTCACCACGAGTGAATAATCCACTTCCGTGAACACGGCTTAAAATGTCCATTTGAACATTTAAAGGACGTACTTCTTCTGGTCGACGACCATCAGGACGGATTTTTTCAACTGAAATTAAACGACGAACTTCGTCAGATACAATTTCATGAGTTACTTCTTTAACGAATTTTAATGTTTTGTTTTTAACACTTTCGCTTTCGTAATCCATTGCTTCAAAATGATCATATGCTTTTTCTTCATAGAGATCGATCGCTGAGTAACGCGCTTCTTTTCCATGAATTGCAACTGAAGTACGCAAATCATCACCGACAAGGGCTTGAACTGCTGATTCTAATTCTTCAGGTACTGCATAGAGTGAAATTTCCATTTTCTCTTTAGCAACTTCATTCGCAATTTCAACTTGGAATGCACAGAGTTGTTTAATGTACTCGTGTCCAAACATCATTGCTTCGAGCATCTCTTCTTCAGAGACTTCGCTTGCGCCTGCTTCAACCATGTTGATAGCATCGCTTGTTCCCGCTACAACTAAATGCATGCGAGATTTTTCTAATTCAGCAGCCGTTGGGTTAACGATATATTCGGTCCCAATCATTCCTACTGTTACACCTGCAATCGGTCCTTCAAAAGGAATATCCGATACACAAAGTGATAATGACGCTCCAAACATAGCAGCCATATCTGATGAATGATCTTCATCATACGATAGAACTGTGTTCACTACTTGGACTTCGTTTCTGAAGCCATCCGCAAATAACGGACGAATCGTACGGTCAATAAGACGTGACGTCAATGTAGCATGTTCAGATGGACGACCCTCACGACGTAAGAATCCTCCTGGAATCTTCCCTACAGAGTAGAGTTTTTCCTCATATAAGACAGTTAAAGGAAAGAAGTCGATATCCTTCGCCTTTTTACTTGCTGTTGCAGCAGAGAGTACAGCTGTATCGCCGTAACGTACTAAAACAGACCCTCCGGCCTGTTTCGCAAGCTCACCTGTTTCAACTTTAATTAATTTCCCACCAAAATCTAATTCAAATTCTCTTTTCATAGATTCACCTCAATATTCTGTATCAATTTTACCATATAAAGCCTGTGTTTCCTAACAAAAAAGAGCTTTCGCTCTTTAATTGTTATTTTCTTAATCCTAAACTTGTGATCAACGTACGGTAACGGTTAATATCTTCGTTACGTAAGTATGTTAATAAGTTACGACGACGTCCAACTTTTTTCAACAAACCACGGTTTGAGTGGTGATCTTTTTTATGCGTTTTCATGTGGTCTGTAAGACCGTTAATTTCTGCAGTTAAGACAGCTACTTGGACTTCAACTGAACCCGTGTCGCCTTCTTTACGTGCATACTCTTTCATGATTGCAGTTCTTTCTGCTTTTTTCAACATATGCTATTTCCTCCGTTTTCTCTATAGACCTTCATAACCGCGTAAACGTCGAGGAGACGATGAACCCAGTTATAAAGCCTGTTTATTATACCACTCATGTGAGCAGCATACAAGTACAATTAAAACAATCCATAACCACTAGTGCGAAGTATCCAATTCTAGATCGCTTTCTAAAATTGATAATGAGTTTCGAAACATCATACCACGCTCTTCATTATGCGCATTAAACTTATAATCATGAAGGGCATGATTGAATCTCACAAACACAGTTCCCTCATTTTCAAGGTCAGAATCATCAATAATTCTCCCCTTACTTCCAATCAATTGCCAGTAATCTTCACCCGGTTCAATATCATAGACCTTCTTAAGCGTTCCTTGATAAGTAATCATTTTTACTTTATCGCCTGTTTTCATTTTCATCACTCATTTCTTAAAAAATATTATACATCATTTCTCAAGCCATGGACATAAGATGATTTCAAAACGATCAATCATATAGAACAAAAATAATCCAAAGACACTCAGCGCAACAATACCAGCATACATACTGACATAGTTCACCATCGCATAAGAGTTCATAATGAAATAACCAATTCCTAATTTTGTGGAGAAGTTCTCCCCAAAGAATAAGACAGCAATGCTCACTCCCACAGAAATTCGAAGTGTCGTAAAGAAGCTCGGAAGAATTGCGGGAATGATGATGTGCTTATAAAGCTCAATCCCTTTAATTCTCAAGGACTTCGCAGAGTCCAAGTACTCTTCGCGAATTTCTTTCACTGCATCTTTTGCCGACATCAGAAATTGAAAGATGATAATACTTACAATCAATAAAATTTTTGGAGTTTCTCCCAATCCAAACAAAAGCATCAAGATTGGAAGAAAAGCAATCTTAGGAATCGGATAAAGAATATAGACAATTGGAGCCAACACTTCATCAAGCTTTTTAAATTGAGCCATAAAGATCCCAATCATCGTACCCACAATCGCAGACACCACGATCGCACTCAATATGCGCACAAGACTCATCGCAAGATGCGGAAGCAATACTGGAGCTAACTTAATTGTTTGATAGAGCGTTGTCATAGGATTTGGAATTGCGGGCGTTTGAAGTAGTATGTGCAATACAAACCACATCAATAATACCGCAAAGACCCCATACAGTTTCTTAATCATGAAGATACCCTCGTACCTTCTGACACATCTCATAGAAATGAGTACTCGCTCGATTACCCACCGAACTGTTTTGAATGTCTTCTTTAATTTTTCCTTTTTCCATAATAACGATACGGTTTCCTAGAAATACTGCTTCTTCAATATTGTGAGTCACAAACAAGATGGTTAGATTTCGTTTGGCTCTAATCTCTAACAGAAGATCCTGTAGTGTTTCTTTCGTAAGCGAATCAAGGGCTGAGAAGGCCTCATCCATCAACAACACATCAACATCCAAGGCTAACGCTCTCGCGATCGCTACGCGCTGCATTTGGCCTCCTGAGAGCTGATGCGGGAAGCGATGCGCGTACTCACTGATGTTCAACAGTTCAAGAACTTCCTGAACGATTGAGTCATAGTTTTTGATCTTTCGTATTCTCAAAGTGAAGGCTATATTTTCATAAACACTCTTCCATGGCAAGATACCATAGTTTTGAAAGATCACTGCTGTTTCAAGGCGTGGTTCATATACTCGAACACTATTTATATAGATTGAACCCGTACTCGGCGTTTTAAGTGCATCAATCATTGATATCAAACTAGTCTTACCACTACCTGAAGATCCAAGGATTGCGGTAATCTCAAGTGGATGAAATACAATATCAACATGGTCCACCGCTACCTCATCCGCGTACGATAAACTGATATCTTTTAATTCAATCATTTCACAAAGCGATCGTCGACAAGTTGAGCATACTCAAGGTCAAATGAAGCACCCAATACATCCTCATTCCATTTGATGATTTTATTAAAGTAGTCTTCACTTGGAATACGCGCTACATTATAGTGTGGTAATTCAAAGTTATTCACAATCACTGGATTAAGTTCTAGTTTATTCACAAGGACTTCGCGTGCTTGTGTTTGAGATTCATTAATCATTTCGACAGCTTTATTATAGCCATCATGGAACAGTTTAATTTCTTTTTCTTTTGAATCAATTGATTTTGTATTAAAAACCATGACTTCCGGTGAAAACTCATCGGGGTTTGCCATGAGCTCTTTTGAGAGTCCGTTGAGTGCTCCCATTGATGCCATAGGTTCAGGAATTACTGCCATGTCTAGTGTTCCGTTTCCAACCATTTCAAGACGAGCTGGAATTTCCACAATATATTCTTTATTAATTGTATAATCTTTCAAAAATGCATCCGCTAGGTAATTCGAAACACTTACTTCCATCATACCAACGGTAACAGCGTCTTTTTCAAGTGCGCCTTCGTGGTAAAGGATTGGGAATGCGCCATCTGTACTTGTGGTAACTTTAATATCAAATCCGTTACCAACGTTATTAACGAGTGCGATGACATCAGTCATTGCGCCATCGAGTTCTCCTGCTTGAAGTGCAGATTGGCGGTCCATTGCACTGGTATATACTTCAATTTCAATATCCAATCCAAGCTCTTCAAAGATTCCAAGTTCTTGGGCTAAAAAGATGGGTGCTGAATCCACCGCTGGCATAACACCTATTTTTAATGTTTGTTTTTCTTGGGGCTTACTTGAGCACCCGCTTAATACGAGTAATGCGATCATTAATAATTTTTTCATTGATTTTCTCCTTAAGTTAGTTTAGACTTTGAAATTGTACCCCATAAAGGGGATGAGGTGGATGCTAAATGAGTGAAAATATGAAAAAGAATATAAAGGATTTATGGATTGCGTTTAGGCCTTTATCTTTGTCCCTATCCGTTTCGAGTACGACACTTGGAATCTTATTCGCATCAAAAAAAGTGCCCTTAAACCCACTCAATGTGGTCCTTGTGACACTTGCTGGTATGGCAGTCTTGTCATGCGCAAACTTAATTAATGATTTTTATGAGGGCTCTTTTAAGTATCATCGCCCCAATGAAAAAACATATCGCTTTCTATCTTATGATCGGACTTTGTTTGATATGCTGGTGTTTTTCACAAGTTTAGCCTGTCTACTTTTCACCGGTCTTATCGGTTTATATTTAATGTTTACCGTTAATATGAACTTGTTTTGGATTGGTCTTGTGGGAATGTTTGGATCGTATGCCTATACTGGCGAACCTTTTGTCTATAAGCGCAAAGGATTGGGTGCTTTGTTTTCCTTAATCCTTGTAGGTTGTTTAATGGTCCTGGGTTCTTATATGGTCTTCGTTACTGAGTTTTCCTTGATGCCGGTCTTACTTGCCTTTCCAGCATCGCTTATGATTCCTCTTATGATGATGTCTAATGAAATTCGAGATTATGAACGAGACAAAGACTTAGGGATTAATACAGCGACTGTGATCTTCGGTCTTAAGTTTGGTTATATTACCTACATCGCCATTCTCGTATTGGCGTATTCCCTTCTCTTAATTTTAATTATATTAGGACTTCTTCCCCTTCAAAGTTTGATTGTATTCACAACGCTTCCCTTAGCACTTAAAGCTTACAAGACTGTTGCGAACGAATACACCGGTATTCGCGTCACGAATATGCTTCATATCGCGTTTAACGCGCTCATGATTCTTTCACTCATGGTATAATGAACACAATAAGGAGATATGATAATATGAAAAAAATTGCATGGATTGGAACGGGTGTTATGGGTAAACCAATGGCACTTCATCTTGCGGATGCAGGACACAGCGTCAGTGTATTCAACAGAACACATTCCAAAGCACAGGCACTTGAACCAAAAGCAACAGCGTTTGATTCAATCGAAGGTTGTGTGAAGGATGCAGATATCGTATTCACAATCGTAGGATATCCAAAAGACGTGGAAATGGTTTACGATGAAATATTCAAACACGCAAAAAAAGACGCACTACTCATCGATATGACAACGTCATCACCAAGTCTTGCGAAATCAATTTATGATAAAGGTCAAACACTTGGATTTGAGGTTCTGGACGCGCCGGTAACGGGTGGTGATCTGGGAGCTATCAATGCGACTCTTTCAATCATGGTCGGTGGTAATAAAGAATCATTTGAAGATGTAAAAGATATCCTTGCTCTCATGGGGAAAACAATTAATTACATGGGTGCCAGTGGTAACGGACAACACGCGAAACTCGCAAACCAAACAGCGATTGCGGGCGCAATCGCGGGTGCTGCCGAAGCCCTCACATATGCGCACAGCAAAAACATTGACATGACTACCATGCTCAATGTCATCATAGGTGGATCGGCATCCTCTTGGCAAGGTGCCAACAACGGTCCTAAGATGATCACTAAGGACTTCGAACCCGGCTTCTATATCAAGCACTTCCTCAAAGATCTTAAACTGGTCATAGAAGAAAAAAACGACCTCTATCTACCCATCGTTGAGAATGTGACGTCCATCTACGAGTCACTCTCCAAAGCGGGTTATGATAATCAGGGAACACAAGCCATCATTGATTTTTACATTAAAAAATTATAACCAAAGGGACACAAACGGGTACTGACCTATAGTTTTGGTACCTAATAAAAAAAGTATTAGCTGGTATAAGAATTCCTATATTCTATTGGGGATTTGTATCCCAGCTTTTCTTGTATTCTATCTTCATTGTAATATTTTATATATTGTATCACTGTTTGTGATACAATTTCATTAGAACTTTTTAGTTGGGGTTCTAAATGAAATGTTTCATGCTTTAGATAGCCATGAAAACATTCTATAGGGGCATTATCTGATGGTTTTCCTGGACGGGACATACTCATCGTAATGCCTTTTTCTTTTACTTTCATTTGATAACTGTGAGCGGTATACACAGCCCCTTGATCACTGTGAAGAATGCATTGTTCACTTATATTCGGAAGTTGATTTAATGTATCTAGAACACATTCTAAATCTTGCCTATCACTAATAGTGTACGCTATGATTTCTCGGTTATATAAATCCATAATACTAGACAGATAGAGCATTGACTTTCCGAATGGTAAGTAAGTAATGTCTGTGGATAGCTTTTCAAGTGGACGTTTTGCATTAAAATCGACATTAATTATGTTCTTAACTATCTTAAGCGGCTGACCAGTCGACTTTCTACGTTTAGGTCGCACCTTGCAGTTCAAATCATACTTTTGCATTATTCTTTGAACAGTATTCTTATTAGCCTTCATTTCCTTATTCACTAAATGGGTTATCTTACGATAACCGTATCTGAACTTATTTTGATGGCAGAGAGTCTTTATTAGTTTAACTAAATCTGAATCTTCTTTAACCTTTGGTATATTTGTTATCCATCTATTATATGTAGTTCTTGATACATTTAATGCTTCTAATACTTTCTTTTGAGTTAATTTACCCTTATAAAAATTAACTAGTTGAATGACTATTTCAGGTTCCACTTCCTTTCCAACTCCCGATACTTTTTTAGAATTTCATTTTGCATCTCCAATTGTTTTATTCTATCCTGATCACTTGTATTTTGTACCTCATCAGGACCATGGCCATAAGTATACTGTTTGCCAATTGGTTGATCGAAACGGTGAAACTCTCCATCTCTATGCCAGTAATACCAAATGTATACTTGAGATTCATTCTTAATATCTAATTCTTCCATTATGTCTTTCACAGGAATACCAGCTAATCTCTTTTCAACTGCTTTCAACTTAACTTCACGTGTATAAAATCTATTTTTCATTAATCGAGTAGGAGATAATTAGTTACTCTAACTATCGTCCTCTCACACCACCGTACGTACCGTTCGGTATACGGCGGTTCAGTTTTATTTAAATATGGTAATTATTATAGAGGGTTTCCATTGATAG